>NZ_JASHAR010000007.1:0-80114 GCF_047465045.1 Streptococcus mitis | reverse complement strand
TATTTTTCGCTGAAAACTATTTTGATAAAGATTTTAGCCTATTTTGAGAATAGTAACGCTGAAGATATAAAAAAGACAAACATTAAAACGATGTTTGTCTTCAATCTGAAACAACGGATTTGCCGTTGTTTTTTTGGAGATAAGGGACTATTGTCCCAGACTCTTTTTTAATTATATTTTTATAAAGAAATTATTTTTTCTCCTTTGTTAACCAGTAGGTAATTCCAGCTGATATAATTCCAGAAACAACAACAGCAACAATTATCCATAATCTGTTGTTTTCTACAGAAATAGGCGTAGCATAAGTTTCTTTTTTGGTTTCTATAGGATTTGATAAGAAACTCATAACATTTTGGTTAGTGGTTCCTCCATCACGGATATTTTTCATAACAGTTTTGAAGGAATCTGCATAATTTCTATTTCCTTGAATAACATTTGCTTCAGTAGTAATCAATTCGTTTGTTGTTGAAATAGTGCGGTCAATATTATCTTTAATCGTTTTAACTTGGCTATTAAATTGAGTGAATTGATCTTTCATTGTTCCAACAGCTTCATGATTCTTGTTAGTTATTTTTGAACTATCAGAAGTGGTAGTAACTAGTGATTGAATAGATTGATACAGTTGCTCAGGTGTCTCAATTTTAACTTTTAATTGATTGTTGTTTGATTCAGAAGTTGAATTTGTAATTTCAAGTTGTTTTTCTTTTGTTTCTTTCCATATGTCATATTCTTTTGATAAAGATTTAATTGATGTATTATACCAATTTGTTAAATCTGTGATTTCCACTTTGAAATAATCATTTGGTAAATCTGTTTCATTCAATTTTGGTATTTCACTTGTTATTTTTCTTAACGAATTTGAAGTTCCTTGAATTTCGTCGAGTAATTCAAGACCAGATTGTTTAAATTGTGTGATTTGTTTATTTGAAAGTTGCGACTCAATATCTTCACGATTGATATTACCATACATATTATAAACTGAATCAGGTGATAAAGCAGAAAAGTTTATAGAGCTACTGTTTGGATTTCCATAGATTGCTTTAATCATTCCTGCAGCTTGATTAATTCTACTTAATTTATCAAAAATATGTGTTAAATCCTTTTTAACAAGTACATCTGATTCCTCTTTATTACTACGATAGATGGTTTGTTTTATAGGGATTATTGTGTCTCCGATGTGTATCTCAAAAGATATATCATTTTTTCCATAATGTGGCTCAAAAGTATAGGAAATGGTCAATTTATAGGTCTTATCATCAGCAATAACCTGTTCACCATTTACTAATTTAGCATCTCCAGTAACTGAAATTTTAGCCTTAGGTGATATGTATTTTGTTTCAGTTGATGTTTTTGTTTCGGCTGATGTTTTTGTTTCAGTTGATGCATTAGAGATTTCAGGTTTTGATTCTACATTTAAAGAGGAAGCGTCACTTGGGGTAGTTGAAATAGGGGAAGAAATCTCTGTTGTAGCAGTTTCTTGCCCTGCTTGAGGAAGTTTAACTGTGATAGGGATTTCTTCGGTAATTTTGTCTAATTTATCATTTTCTGTTGTTAAAAATTCAAAACTAGGCAACCCGGTTATAGGAGTAAATTTTTTATCAAATTTAGAATAGTTCTCAATTAAAGTTAGTTTTGAAGTATATTCATTAACTTGATCAGGGGTTAAAACTTTTAATTTCTGTAATTTAGCAAATAATTCTTTGTAGTCAAATATTTGGATACTAGTTTCTGATAGTGTTGAACGAATCATATCTTGATAAGTGTCAGGTAAAGAATTTTTTACTTGTAGGCTATTGTTTATTTGTGCTGCAAGCGTTGCTTTGGATTCAGAAGTTAAATCCGATTTAGTATCCACTCCTTCTTTTCCAAAGTAAAATAACTCTACTTTTTTCTTCTCTTTTTCTAATTCAGTTTGGAGCTTCTCTAATTCGGTCTTTTTACCATTTGTTTTATCTCGATAACCAGAAATAATTTTATGGTAATTAGAAATCAAATCTTCAAATTTAGTAATTTCTGATTTTTGAGTATCATTATTCTTTCCAAATTGAGATAATGATTTTGATGCAGAATCATTTATCTTTTCTACAATTTTAGCGGTTTCTTTATATTGATCATTTAAAATCGTATTTGTTGTAGAGACATTTTGTTTTGAATTTTCTATTTCTCTATCAAAATTATCTTTAACCTCTTTAAGTTTTGTTTGTAAGTCATTACCCGTACTATTTAAAAGTTTTATAACTGATTCGGAGAAATTTTTTTGAAGTTCTTCGAAGGAAGAGTTGTTTTTTTCTAAACCAGAAACTAAATCCATAGTACTAGTAATAGATTGGCTAGCTTGATTGGATGGTGTATAGATATACTGAGAAATTTTAGAGTGTGTTCCTGATTGCTCATTGACAATGTTTTCAACATTTCTTTTCGCATCGTCTAAGTTGTTAATGACACTCGAAAAGTACATTTTGATAACGTTTTGATTGATTGTATTCAGATGTTCTCCGACACGTAACTCTACATTTTTAGATTTGACAGGATCTAGATTCGATTTTGTTTTATATGCTATCTTTGCTCGGTCTGGGTTAAAGCTTTCCAGCTGAGCTATTTTCTCTGAAAATTGTTGTTCTATGTATACAATGACGTCAACAGAACCGTTCTCAAATCGATTTTCAGCGACATTGCGAGTCATAACTGTCCATTGGTTTGAGCTATCTTTGGATAATAATGTTGTAAAATCATTCCCTAAATTATACGTGTTCCCATTTAAAGATCCACCAGTGTCTTCATTTACTAAAGCAATATTTAATTTACGGTCATTTACTTTATTAGTTATTGAAACTTCTTGATTTTTTAAGTAAACAAAAGCAGCACCAGAACCGACCAATAATGTTACAAAAATGCTACTACCTATGATTATTTTTTTCATACATAAACCCTTTCATTTATAGTTTATTATATCACTAATGTAAATCTGAAACAAGGGGGCGATTTGAACTATTAAGTTTTAAATTTTCTGGGGTAATAATGGAATATAGTGTAATAAAATGATAGACAAATAATAAAATATATGATAAAATAATAAAAATAAAAATTAAAGGAGAATACTAATGTCAGTAATTAGTTTAACCCCAGAACAGTTACAATCTCAGGCGGCAATTTATCTTAGTGCTAAAGAACAAATTGAACAGGCAGTACAAACTGTTAATCGAACAAATGGCGAAATGGCATCACAATGGAAAGGTCAAGCATTTAATGCTTACCTTGAGCAATACAACCAGTTGTATACACATGTTCAAAAATTTGAGGAGCTTCTAGTGAGCATCAACCAACAATTGAACAACTATGCTCAAACAGTAGCTGAACGTGACCAACAAGATGCACAAAGCTTTGGTTTGTAGTTAATTTTGAGGAGCGTCAGGGGAACTTGACGCTTATTTTTATTTTACGATGAAGAACATTAAAAAGTACCTATTAATTCTTTGTATAGTATTTCCTGTGTTAGTCTATGCAGACGATGGTAGCTTAAAACTTGATACAGATATCATTACAAATAGTACACAGGAAACGGTCAAAAATAGGATAGAATCCAAATATGCTCCAAATTTATTTTTAAATCGTACCCAAAAGGTTGTGGACCAGAGAACTCAAACAACCAAAGAACTTATACAGGGAGCAGAACAGACTATATTTACTGATAGTGAAAATCACTCTATTTATCGTTTAGAAACTACTGTTGTCCAAACATCATTGTTTAATCAATACACTATAGAGGAGAAATCCTCTTTTAAACAAAGGAATTATTCAATTTTTAAGGATTGGATGGGAAATGTATTTACCAGTTTTTTCTTACTGTTTATGGTTTTGTTGGGAGTCTATTTAGGAAGGAAATGGCATGGATTACGAAAAAATAAAGTTAACTCTAGACTATAGAGCAAAACAAATAGATATTCTAGTTTCAAAATCTCTAACTTGGTTAAGATTAGAAGAATTACTAAAAGATACCAAAGTTAGAGAACAGTTGAATTTACCTCTAAATATTTCGTTTTGTTTCAAGCTTAGAAACAAACAAATCCATATCGAACCAATGGATATCTTGGCTGTTTATCCAGTTAGCGATGGAGATTATATAGAGATTGAGGATGTATCATAGGAGGAAAAAATGTTTGAAGCAGATCGACTAGAATTTGTGAGAGAAGACAATCAAATATCAGTTCAAATTTCTTCATCAGGTTATCGTAGAGAACAACTTGAATTGATTCAAGAATATTGTCCAGTAGAAATAGTACAGAAAGACGGAGTTCTTTCTTTGCAGTATAAGATTCCTGAGTATTTTAAAACTGTTAAAGAAGAAATTTTAGAAAGAACTACGGAACTTGAACGTTTTAGTTTGGCACAAAGTATGTCTGTATTAGTTCGTTCTGAAAATGATTATAAAATTCCGTACATTCATCCTGAAAATATCATTATTTTTGGAAGTAATGTACAAATGTTACACTATGGAATTGAAAAATTACTTGCACCTCAACAGTATAGTTCTGAATTTTATCTAGAATCTTATAAAGCTTTAATGATTTCTATTTTACTACCTAAGATAGATTTTGAACTAGCCATCCATGGGATTGATGCAATAAAGGAAAAGGTGGCACAAGATATTATTCCCTTAGAGAGTGTAGCTGATGTCAATAATTATATTGCAGAAAAGTATGCAAAATTATCAGAAGAGAGTTCAAAAGCAAATTTGTTGGTTAACAAGAAAAAATGGAAGACTTTGTTAATAGGGGGAGCTTTACTTGCTACAACCACACTTGTCTTAAGTTTTGCAACTTATAAATCTATGTTTAAAGATGGGCCACTAAAATCATCAGTCATTATGGCACAATCAAATTTCATGCGAAAAGATTACTCTGAAACAGTTGAATCATTAAAAAATTATGGTGCAGAATCATTGCCGAAGGAGGCCAAGTATATCTTAGCAGCAAGTTATGTCCGTTTAGATAGTTTGAGTGATAAGCAAAAGGAAGTTATTTTAAATACGATTACAGAATCAACAGATGATACAATTTTTTTTTATTGGATTTATCTTGGACGTGGAAAATTTGAAAAAGCTCTAGATGTGGCACAAAATATCGGGGACACGCAATTGATTTTACATGCTTATACAAATCTATACGAGTCAGTTAAGGCAGACATCAATATGAACGGTTCTGAAAAACAAAAGAAACTTGAAGAATATGAAAAGAAAATAAAGGAACTTTCTGCTGAGATTGGAGAAGCTACTACAAATAGTAGTGATACAAAAGTATCTATTGAAACAACAACTCCTAAAGACAACCGAACAAAAGAAAAGAGTGAACGATAAATGAAGGCAAAAAAGCTAGAATATGATCATCAACTGGGAGACCAATTAGGAGAGCTTCATAAACCTCTTTATACCTTGTTGATTGAACAAGATAATCTAGAGAAAATAGATTTGTTTGAAGGACAAAAGGTGAAGGTCGGTACTAACGAGTATACAGTAGAAGGTAGAATAGTCTATCGAAATGGTAAGACTTTAGAAAGAGGAAAATCTACTTTTGATAAAGAAATTGTAACCTTGTTGGTTCCTGAGGAAGATATTTTTATCAGTTATATTTTCCCACCACAGCGATTTATTTGTAGCAAGAAAGAATCAGCTGATATTAGTTGGAAAATTTCGAACCAACTTATTTTTTCAAATAATCAAGTACAGGTTACACTTGGGGAATCTCCGATTTATTTAAATGACCGTCTAGTCAAAGAGGGAGGACTTTATCCGTTTGAATTAGGGAACCGAATGAAGGTTTCTAATTATTTTATAGAAAAAAGAAAGAATCAGTGGAAGATTGGATGTCTCTTCGAAGAACCGCAATTAAATAGGAATCAAATTCTGATACAAGAAAAAAATAATGAGTATCCGATGGATTTTCCAGAATATAGAAGGAGTCCCAGAGTTAACCCTATTATCCATAGCGGGAAAATCATTATCAATCAACCTCCTCAACCGATTAGACTCCCTAAAAACTCGCTCATCAGAGCAATTGTTCCAGCTTTAGGGATGTTTACTTTAACTGCATTGAGTTCAATTTGGACAAAAGGTAATCCTGTAATGATGCTAGGGATGGGGGGCTTTAGTCTCCTGACAGCAGCGACAACTATGAGTCAGTATTTTGAAGAGAAAAAGGATACCAAGGAACAAGAAAAAAATCGAATTCAAGATTATGAGGCATATTTATTAAAACAAGTATCTGACTTAGAAAAATACTACAAAGAAGAAACTAATATTTTACATTATAATCAACCGTCAATCTCAACCATTACTGAACTGATTGCAAAGTATGATTCAAGAATTTATGAGAGAATGGACTATAATGAAGATTTCTTACAGGTATCTTTGGGTTTAGGAGATAGGTTAAGCCAGCTAGAGCTGCAAACAAATTTTGATGAGCAAAGTAAAGATGAAATATCACAGTTTGCTCGCACAGTCTTGCAAGACTACAGTTTGCAAAAGAAGGTTCCAATTACTGTTAATATTTTTGAAGCGACAGTTGGTCTTGTTGGAAATAGTGAAGTAACTAGGACAGCTGTATATAACATGCTTTTACAGATGGCAATGTTTCACAGCTACTTAGATGTTAATTTTATCAATCTTGTTCAAGAACAGAGATATGAGAAAGATTGGTCTGAGTGGCGATTTCTTCCTCATTTCAATATGCAGGAACGAAATATTCGTGGTTTTGTCCATGATGCCAGAAGTCGTGATGCCGTTCTAAATTCACTTTATCGTATCATTCAAAAACGTTCTCAAATCAAACGTGAAATGGGGGAAAAAGATGCGCGCTTTAAACCCCATTATGTCTTAACGATTATGGATGACTCCCATTTACTTGGCCATAGTTTGAATGAGTATCTAGCCAAAGATTTGACAGAGTTGGGTGTAACAGTCATTTGGGTGAAAGAGGCACGTCGTCTTTTGCCAGAAACTATCACAACTCTAATTGAATATAAGAATCAAAATTTAGGTCAAATCATTAATGATGAGGGTGCCTATAGTGCTCAAACCTTTATTCCCCATCCGCTGTTGGATTGCTATGAAGATTCTATTCGTACTTTAGCAAATCTAAAACACATGGAAGTAGAGAAGAACACGATTCCTAAATCCGTTACCTTTTTGGAACTCTATCAAGTCAGAGAAGTTGAAGAGTTACAGGTTGCGACTAGATGGTCCAAAGCGGATACTTTTAAAACGTTAGCTGTGCCATTGGGATTGCGTGGGAAGGATGACCAGGTGGAGCTCAACTTACATGAACGTGCACATGGGCCACATGGTCTTGTAGCAGGAACTACTGGTTCAGGTAAATCTGAGATTCTTCAGTCTTATATATTATCCATGGCTGTAAACTTTAGTCCAGAGGATGTTGGATTTCTTACGATTGACTTCAAAGGTGGAGGGATGGCGAATCTTTTCAAAGATTTACCACATATGCTTGGGTCTATTACTAACTTAGATGGAGCTGCTAGTGCGCGTGCCCTAGCTTCTATCAAAGCAGAGTTACAAAAACGACAACGTCTCTTTAATCAATTTGGTGTTAATCATATCAATGGATATACTAAATTATATAAGGAAGGCCAAAAAGCTACTGACAAATCAGGATATCCAGAAAAACCATTACCTCATCTGTTCCTTATTAGTGATGAGTTTGCTGAATTAAAAGAACATGAACCAGAATTTATGACAGAGCTGGTTTCGACAGCCCGTATCGGACGTTCGCTTGGAGTCCATCTAATTCTTGCTACACAAAAACCATCAGGGGTCGTCAATGATCAAATCTGGTCAAACTCTCGTTTCAAACTAGCTTTGAAAGTGTCAGATGAGTCTGATTCCAATGAAATAATCAAAACACCAGATGCGGCGAGCATTACTGAACCAGGACGTGCTTACCTACAAGTAGGAAATAACGAAATCTATGAATTATTCCAGTCTGCATGGAGTGGTGCACAGTATGCCCCACAAACAGAGGGAGTTCAAGAAGTTGTTGATGAACGAATTTGGTTGATAAATGACCTGGGACAATATGAATTGTTATCTGATGACCTATCTAAGGATGAAAATTATATTGCTGATCAGACGGAAGAAATCACGGAACTCTCAGCGGTTGTAAACTATATAGCAAGAGTGAGTAAGACTGTTCCTTTCAATCTGCCAGATAAACCGTGGTTAGAACCTTTAGAGACAGCCATCATATCCCCTCAAACAGATATTCACTGGACCGATGAAAAAGTATTGGCCGTTCCCTTTGCTCGAATGGATATTCCGACAGAACAACGTCAGAAGGATTATCATTTTGATTTGGAAAAAATGGGGCATACAGTTTTCTATGGTTCACCTGGTTTTGGGAAATCCCTAGCTCTTCAAACTCTAGTGCTAAATCTCGCTCGTTTGAATACTCCAGAGCAAGTACAAATCAATCTATTTGACTTCGGAACCAATGGACTCTTGCCACTAAAAGATTTACCTCATGTAGTTGATTTAACAAGGTTTGATGAAGAAGAAAAACTGGTTAAGTTTTTAAAACGTATTGACCAAGAGTTGAAGATTCGTAAGGAGAAGTTTGCCATCTATAATGTAGCAAGTCTTTCTCAATACGAACAAAAATCAGGTGAGAAACTCCCTGCTATTCTTACTATTTTTGACGGGTTTGATGCTATAAAAGACACAGCGCTAGAAGAAGCTATTGAAAGTATGATTAACCGCCTCCTACGTGAGGGAGCGAGTCTTGGATGCTATGTGATTTTAACAGCACTCCGCTCAAATAGCCTTAAAATCAGTATGTCAAGCAATATTACCTCGCGCTTGGCCTTTTACCTAGTTGATGAAGGAGCTTCTAAGGAAATTATAGGACGTGATGCTTTAATTCAGCAAGAAATTTTTGGCCGTGCCCAGTTGAAAGAAGATATTCCGTATGCCATTCAGGTTTATCTCCCGATAAGTGGAGAAGGCGATATTGAGCGTCTATATAACTTGGAGGAAGAAGTTAAGCTGATTGCAAGAAGCTGGACAGGAGTTTGCCCAGAACCAATTCCAATGTTGCCAAATGAAGTGACGCTGACACACTTTAGTAATCATCCTAAAGTACTTGAGATGTGGTCAAGGGGTGAATTACCAATAGGGTTTGATAAAGAAACAACGCATCCTCAAGGGTTTGTTCCTGATAGAGATGGGTATTTTGAATTCTTATATGATACCCCGCAACAATTGGAATATTGTGAAAATAGTTTGATACCAGGTCTGAACAGATTGGTAGATATTGAAAAAATATTATTAAATACCAACAATAGTTACAAAAAAACAGAAGTATTTGATAAAATAATTGATAGAGATAATATACCTAGTTTCTTTAACGATATTCAAGGAGAAATTGAGAGCCGTCACAATGGCAAAGAAGCCTCAATGATGTACGTATTTATCCCAGAAGCGCATATGCTAGGGGCTTTATTAAATATGAAAATAACCGAGGATGTGTTTAAAAAGATTGTTAGAAATAGCGGAAAAGTTCACATTCATTTTGTATTTATGGGAGAACAACAAGCTATTAGTGTAGGCTACTTAGATGTTGATAAGGTCTTAAAGAGCAATGTTCCTGCTGGATGTGTTGGAACAAGGTTCAAAGATCAAAATATTTCAAAAGTACAAACGAGCTTCAGTGAACCAGTTGTAGCAGAGGATGAAACAAACTTTTTTGTGGGTAGAATAGGTTATCGTTTACGGTTAGTTACAGATAATGGATAGAATCTTTAACATAAGTTGATAAAAAATAAAGGAGATATAGTTATGTCTCGTGATTACAGTTATGAGATTTACTCTTTACGACAACAGATTTCAACAATGTCTGGTGAAAGAGCAGATATATTAAATAAAATTAGTATTCTAAAACAGAATAAGAGTAAAATACAGAGCAAGAAAAGAGCAATTTCAGAACAATTGTCTCAATACACTAATATAAATGGGATGGCTACTTCTAATTTTGTAGGAAATAGAAGAGATGATTTTAATAATAAAATAGAGACGCTAAAAGGCTCGATTTCCCAATGGTTGGAGTATACTCAAAATAATATTGATTTGATTGAGCAAAAAATCTCAACCTATACGGCTGAAGCTTCTAATTTAGCGATTGGTATGAATTATGCTAGTCAATCACTAAATACTTATATTTATCTTCAAAGTCAAAATGAAGATTAGATTAAGGAGGAGATTTTATGGGAGAAATTAAAATAGATTTTAATGTTTGGTCTGCTGATGTTGTTTCGTATTCTTCATCAATTGATGCTTTATCCGATGTTTTAAAACCTACCTTGAGTGAGAATGATTTACAACCTTTCCTTAAAATTAATTCGACGATAGATGAGTTAAACAGTTCGATAAAAACATTTAAAAGCAATTCAATAGATCAGACAGGAAACATGTCTAGAGCTGTAGCGAATAAAATGAGTGATGATGCTGCTGGGGCTGCAGGTTTTAGAGGAGGATAAGATGATTTCACAAGAAATGTTATGGGCGCAGTATTTTACAGAGTCCTATCTTGGTTTTAAGCCAAATTCACTCATCGATCAAATCGCCAAAGCTATTATCTATAGACCGGACTTATTTAGAACATTGGTTTTAAATTTATCTCAGAGTGATATGAGTTATGAGTACAATCCAACAATTGGAGCAAGTATTGATTTTCGATTCAATAAAGGGGAAGTTATTATAACTCGTCTTGGAGAAACTCAGCTTTTTTCCACATCTGAGTTTATGCGTTTACTTGAATTAATTGATAAAATTTATACAGAAATTCTGCCATTAGGTAGTGTTATTCAAATAAATAGAGAAAAGTTACCCAAAGATGCTCTTGAGGATTTTATGGAAGAAATGCCTATCTATGTATTAATTACAGGACAACGGGTATCAGTTGAAAATAAATTTTATCTAGATTACACGGGATATTTTTGGCCAAAAGGTTTGATTCAAAATCAAGAAACCTTAGTTATATCCGATGATATGATTGAATCCGTCCTTTTTAGGGGACTAGAGAAGAATGATATTCAGGAACAGTATGTCTTAAACCTACGTCGTCAGCTACTTGCAAAAGATCTGGATTCTTATACTTTTCACAATTATCAAATGGAGGCTAGACAATGAAATATAAGCATTCTGAATTGCTGATAGCGCGCGAGGAACTATATCGTTCAAAAAGTGGATTTGAGGATAAGATTTTAGCAGCGCTTCAAGGGACTCGAGAGTTGATTAATACGAGAAGTTTTCGTTCTGCTACCAAAGATGCAATCAATGCGGAGCTAAGCAATTATAACCTGCCCTTATTATATAGTTACCATGATTTAGCTAATGGTTTATATAATGAGTGGGATCGACTGATGCTACGCTTTCAGGAGTTGGTTGATGAGCATAGTCCTGCTGCTGTTATTGATACGTCAGAATTTTCCAGTTTAAAAAGAGCTGTGGAACAACCGACTCAAGAGATTTTGAACTTGATTGCCCATCCAGACCTGACAATAGCTTACTCTGCAATTGGAGGCATGGTTGGCATCAGCAATCCTTCTACAGCAGATATCAAAAGCCAGAAGGAAGAAGCCCTGCAATCTCTTCGTACAACTGAAAGCCAGATGGAAGCATTTAATGGTGAACTGTTGGGGAGCGGTGTGACCACTACCCTCTCCACGATTGCAAGTGGTTTGAGTCGGTCTCGCAAAGCTGTTGGTATGACAGATCCTTATCATAATGTAGCAGCCCTTGCGATTTTTCAGGACACGAAGTTACGGGATCAACAGATCGAGAATTCTAAAGCTCTGCATGAGGAGCTAATCCGTTATATTCGACATTATAATCCAGAAACGGCCTTTGACTTGAGCCAAATGAGTGGGCAGGAACTACAGACCTTGGGTAGAACAATCTCTCTTGCCTCCCATGGGAATGGCGGTAGGAAACCTAAGGAGTTGATTGATTTCTTGAAAGGGCATGAAGTTACGTTTGAGAAGGAGATAACAGTATATGACAATGGTCAACACTATTTCAAGAGCAAAATCCAGATAAAAGGGCACTTCAAAGGTGAGACAGCCATTACCTTTACTACTAAATATAAAGATGGTAAGTTAAGTCAAGAAGGAGAGTATAGCGTTGGAGGTTTGAGTACAGATTTTCTAGATGAAAATGTAAACCTTAAGAGAAAGGTAGCGATTAAGGATTATTCAGTTACAAGTGAGTTCAGTCTAGCAGACAAAATTAGTTCAAGCTATAGTAAACTCGCGCCTAATCTTTCCATTGGCTTTGGCTATAAGAATCACTCGGTTGAGGTTGGAACTAAGTCAGAGGATGGCTACCGCGTGACTTATGTGAAAGAACATAACCAGGTCAAACAAGACTACGCAACAGTTAAAACGACTAATGAGACGGGGGTAAGAACGGTGGATCATCTCACTCAAACTTTTAATACAACTGGTGAAGTAGTTAGTGGTGCTTTTAATTGGGTTGTAGAGCATCCTAAGGAAGTAGCAATGGCTCTTGGTGCAGTTGCTGTTGTAGCTCTTGGCGTGGTTGCTGCCCCTGTTATTGGAACTGCATTAGGTACTTTGTTGGCCACTGTGAGTTCTGTAAAACTACTAGGGGGAGCAGTAACTAGTATTCTTATTGGGATATCCATTTTTAATGATAAAGGGGAATAATATATGAAATTGATTGAAAAAATAGTAAGTAGCGCGACAGAAAACACTCTTTTACAACTTGATAGGACTATTCTAATTTGCTCAATTATTGGACTTGTTTTGGATGTGATGGCAGTATGCTTAGTATTTCAAAGCAATTTGGAAATATTGGGATTCATATTATTAGTTATTGTCTTTTTAGTTCTCGGCTTTGTATTTTATTTAAGATTTGTATCTAGAAAAGTTATTGATTTAGTGTTAAACGATTCTATTAATCTTAAGCTCTATGTAGACATGTTCAGAGTTCAATCAGAAAAATCTATTAAGCCCTTTAGAGCAACATATCGTGAGTATTACCAATTTATCCAAGGTCAAGTGGCTTATCTAAAAGGAGATTTTCAATCAGCTAAGGAAAACATGTCCAAATATGATTTGAAGAAAATTTGGAAGAGATTCAGAAACCATGTGTTTTTAATATCAAACTTTGAACTATTAAAAGTTTCCATTCATCTTCAAGATGCGCAAGATATTGCTTTCTTTGAGGAACAATTGTCCAAGGCACCAGATCTTAAAGGAGGCAAAGCTAAACTTGTTGCTCAAGCCCAAGCAATAAAAGATATTGTATTCAATAAAGAAGCAAACGACTACTTTGACATTACTGAACCAGAAAGTAAGCTAGCTCGAATCATGTTTTCTTATTACGGCGCTCTCAATGCACAGCTAAAAGGAGATGAAGAGCGTGCCCGTAGTTTGTTTGAAAGTATAGCACATGAAAACTCAGAGCTTTTCCATGTTCAGGAAGCGCAGAAATATTTAGAAGGAGAAAACTGATGTCAGAACGTACCGCTTTACCGATTGGAAGTGTTGTTCGAGTGAGAGAAGGTGTAGAGCCTGTCATGATTGTTAATCATTGTCCAGTTACTGAAAAGGACGGAAAGCAAGGTTATTTTGACTTTGGGGCTGTCAGTCTTCCACTAGGGCTTGTTAATCAAAACATTATCTTCTTTAACAAAGAGGATATAGATGAAGTTCTATTCTTCGGTTACATCGATCGTAGATTTCAAGACTTTTTGAGTCGTTATGATGAGGAAGTCTCAAAAATCACCTATGAGCACTTCAGTGTAGATGATTTTAAAAAATGACATACAAATCCTAGAATTCTATTCTAGGATTTTCTATATGATGAGAAAATGTTATAATAAAGATTAGGTAGACTGGTCACTGGTAAAATTTGCCCATCCAGATCTGACAATAGCTTACTCTGCAATTGGAGGTATGGTTGGCATCAGCAATCCTTCTTCCGCAGATATCAAAAGCCAGAAGGAAGAAGCCCTGCAATCTCTTCGTACAACTGAAAGCCAGATGGAAGCATTTAATGGTGAACTGTTGGGGAGTGGCGTGACCACTACCCTCTCCACAATTGCAAGTGGTTTGAGTCGGTCTCGCAAAGCTGTTGGCATGACAGATCCTTATCATAATGTGGTAGCCCTTGCGATTTTTCAGGACACGAAGTTACGGGATCAACAGATCGAGAATTCTAAAGCTCTGCATGAGGAGCTAATCCGTTATATTCGACATTATAATCTAGAAACGGCCTTTGACTTGAGCCAAATGAGTGGGCAGGAACTACAGACCTTGGGTAGAACAATCTCTCTTGCCTCCCATGGGAATGGGGGTAGGAAACCTAAGGAGCTGATTGATTTCTTGAAAGGGCATGAAGTTACGTTTGAGAAGGAGATAACAGTATTTGACAATGGTCAACACTATTTCAAGAGCAAGATCCAGATAAAAGGGCACTTTAAAGGGGATAGTGCCATCACTTTTAACACTAAATATAAAGATGGTAAGTTAAGTCAAGAAGGAGAGTATAGCGTTGGAGGTTTGAGTACAGATTTTCTAGATGAAAATGTAAACCTTAAGAGAAAGGTAGCGATTAAGGATTATTCAGTTACAAGTGAGTTCAGTCTAGCAGACAAAATTAGTTCAAGCTATAGTAAACTCGCGCCTAATCTTTCCATTGGCTTTGGCTATAAGAATCGCTCGGTTGAGGTTGGAACTAAGTCAGAGGATGGCTACCGCGTGACTTATGTGAAAGAACATAACCAGGTCCAACAAGACTACGCAACAGTTAAGACGACTAATGAGACGGGGGTAAGAACGGTGGATCATCTCCAAAGGACATTTGACTATGCTGTGGATCATGGAGAACAGATATTAAAAGCGGGGAAAGTAGTAGTTGCTACAGCTTTTGTTATTGGTGCTTTAATTTATGGTGTCACAGTTAGTGCATCTACATTTGGATTTGGAGTCTCGATAGCAGCTCCAGTAATAGCGAGCGCCTTCTTATATTTAAGTTCTACAATGGAGGATAATGGTGAAGGAAATATTAAATAACTATTCGTTGAAAATATCTGGATTTGAAATTCCAAAATTATATAATTTGACAAAAATGGTATACATTTGCTTATTTCCTATAGTTTGTCTAGCATTTATAGGCATGGTTGTTGAATTATTTAAAGGTGGGGAAATGAATTTTATGAAATTCATTACTTATACGGTAGTATGTTTTGGGTTTGAGACATTGATTTCATTAAACAATAAACTGGTTAAATTAGCTGTAGATAATATCTTTTTGACAGATATTAATTTCGACAAGCACATAAGTTATTATCGTTATGTAGCTGAACACTCGGTTAAGTCACAACAGCTGTTCAATAATGCAAATTGTTTACTAGCTATTGCCCAATCGCTATACTACCAAGGAAAGTTTGAAGAAACACTTGATAATTTGGAACGAATAAATTTTGAGGGTAAAAATTTTAATAAGAAATTTGAAATCGAATTATCAACAACTTACTTTAAGATTCTTTCACTTATCCATGCTGATAGGGCAGAAGAAATTTCGAACCAAATCGATATGTTAGCTACATTAAAAGTTCGAACAAATTCTCAGGTTGCTAGGAAGACGAATGTAATAAACATAATAAAAGCTATAGAGGATATTGTTTTAAAGAAAAAATCAAACGACTACTTCGACATTACTGAACCAGAAAGTAAGCTAGCTCGAATCATGTTTTCTTATTACGGCGCTCTCAATGCACAGCTAAAAGGAGATGAAGAGCGTGCCCGTAGTTTGTTTGAAAGTATTGTCCATGAAAATCCAGAACTCTTTTATGTTCAGGAAGCGAAGAAATATTTAGAATTAGTGAAATGAGAGTAATATATGAAATTAGTAAAAAAAATAGTAAGTAGGGCGACAGAGAATATTCTTCTACAAATTGAGACTATTATTCAAATTAGTGCAGTTGTATCAATATCTATTGGAGCCATAGGAGTTTTTTTAGTTTATCAACCTGCTACAAAAATTTTCGGGCTGATTTTTGTTTCACTAATGTGGCTTCTAATCATCTGGATCTTATACCTACGTTTTGTCCTAAGCAAAGTTATTGTTCTAGTGTTACACGATTCTATTGATCTTAAGCTATATGAAGACATGTTAAGAGTTCAATCAGAAAAATCTATTAAGCCCTTTAGGGCAACATATCGTGAGAATTACCAAATTATCCAAGGTCGAGTGGCTTATTTAAAAGGAGATTTTCAAGCTGCCAAGGAAAAAATGTCCAAATATGATTTGAAAAAAATTTGGAAGAGATTCAGAACCCCTGCGTTTTTAATATCAAGCTTTGAACTATTAACAGTTTCCATTCATCTTCAAGATGCGCAAGATATTGCTTTCTTTGAGGAACAATTGTCCAAGGCACCAGATTTTAAAGGAGGCAAAGCTACACTTGTTGCTCAAGCCCAAGCCATAAAAGATATTGTGTTCAATAAAGAAGCGAACGACTACTTCGACATTACTGAACCAGAAAGTAAGTTAGCTCGAATCATGTTTTCTTATTATGGCGCTCTCAATGCCCAATTAAAAGGAGATGAAGCTCGTGCCCGAAGTTTGTTTGAAAGTATCGCCCATGAAAATCCAGAACTCTTTTATGTTCAGGAAGCGAAGAAATATTTAGAAGGAGAAAACTGATGTCAGAACGTACAGCTTTACCGATTGGAAGTGTTGTTCGAGTGAGAGAAGGTGTGGAGCCTGTCATGATTGTTAATCATTGTCCAGTTACTGAAAAGGACGGCAAGCAAGGTTATTTTGATTTTGGAGCTGTCAGTCTTCCGCTAGGACTCATTAATCAAAACATTATCTTTTTTAACAAAGAGGATATAGATGAAGTTCTATTCTTTGGTTACATCGATCGTCGTTTTCAAGACTTTTTGAGTCGTTATGATGAGGAAGTCTCAAAAATCATCTATGAGCACTTTAGTGTAGATGATTTTAAAAAATGACATACAAATCCTAGGATTCTATTCTAGGATTTTCTATATGATGAGAAAATGTTATAATGAAGATTAAGTAGAATAGATGTATCCGAAGTTCGAGTTCAAAAAGATAGGTAAAGCACTCAGTAACTCACTCTCTTCTCTGAAAGGAGCATTTGGATGGTAGGTGTTTGTACCTGATCCATTATTCTGATTAAATTTATTGAGTTTCAGCCTACGAGTAGAGCTATAAAATATGAGGTGGTGAGTAATGAAAGTGTCGAATAGCCGTTATAAAGTTAGTTTAGTTGGGCGTGTGAATAATAGATATTACCTGATAAGGATTTCCAATCAAGAATATATAATAGATTATTCAAATCCCAAGGATGTACGCACCTATTTGTTTGGGCTATTCCCGAAATATAATACAGAGTATCCCATCTATAAAGTTGACAATGCTAGTATAAAAACAACAACTTGGAGAATAATGGATCAATTTCAAGGAAGCTTACTGGAGTATAGTATTGGCATTGTACTAGTTTTTCTTTTGATTCTACCAAAACATATTAACCCACTGTTGATTTTTAATAATTCGATAATTAGAGAATCATGGTATCTTTGGTTATCACTGATTTTTTGTGGAGCTATATTACTGATTTCTTTTCTTATCTTTAAGTCAAATACAGATGAAATCCCTATTTTGGTAGATGAAAAAAGTATTTTACGAAGAGTAGAGGAACCAAGAAAAAGCTTCATCAAATTTCCTCAAAAAATAGTTGATTTTTTAAGTTGTTTTTTAGGAATTCCAATCTGTCTTTTTATGGGAGTTGCTTCATCAAATTTTATTTTGTTAATTGTTTTTGGATGTTTAGGATTCTATCAGCTGTTATTTGCTAGGTTTTTTAACTTATTATTTGTAGTTAAAAGACATAAATTTTATATTGTAAAATAAGGAGAAAGTTATGATTTTGCCTATTGGAACTATTGTTTATTTATCTGGTGGAAACCAAAAAGTTATGATTTTAAATAGGGGCGCTATTGTAGAGCAGGAAGGTCAGGATGTATTGTTTGATTATACTGGAGCTCTATTTCCAGAAGGATTAAATCCAGAGCAAGTTTATTATTTTAATCATGAAGATATTGATGATATTGTGTTCAAAGGATATAGTGATATTGATGAAGAGCGTTTTGTTAAATTATATAAGAAATGGCTTGGCTCTATTGAAAGTAGCATTAAAAAAGGAAAAACAGAATAATATATAATGGTGTAATTGTCTTTTCGCAGAGAGTATTTCAATGAGGGCATTGTTTCTAGCGTATATGGATAGGAGATAGTGAATGAAGATTGATTTATCTGAGGTACAGGCTCAGAAATCGGCCTTGAGTACATCTGTAGGTGGTATCAAGGGCGATCTAACCAAAGCCAGAAGCAGTTTATCTCAAGTTGTCTCTACAGATAGTCTCAAAGGTGTCGTTAAGGACACAATCAACCAAAAAGTTTCTAACTACCAGATTCCTTTGCTAGATAACTATAGCAATTTTGGATAGTATAGTAAACCGCTATGATGGGATTATCAAGCTTTTTAAGGAGACGGTTGGTGAGACCGACAACAATGCCATTATTAAAACAGAATACCTAGAACGTATCAAGCAACGCATGAAAGATCCGATCGAGGGATTAAAGAGCAGTTCCAGTAAGACACAAAATATCTATGCAGGGATAAGTGATATTCTGACGTTAACGAATCCTAGTTTGGATAGTGTGAATACGAGCTATAGTCAAGCAGTCAAGAGTTTAGATGATACCATAAAGAACATGGAAGCTTTTAATAGTGTTCTTTTAAAGACAGATACCTTTGACCTTATAGATATGCAAAATAGTGAAATCGCTACCCTATAATGAAAAAGAGGCCAAACGTCAAGGATTGAGAGGAAATGAAGTTGAGGCTAGTAAGGCGACAGGTTTTGTGATAGATGCGGCTAAGGCAGCGGGAACAACTGTTGCAGGGATTGCTGCAGCGAGTGCTGGAGCAGTGCTAGCAGGTTTAGTTGTTGGTGCGACAGCTCCTGCTTGGTTACCTGGGGCAATTGCAATTGGAGTATCCGCAGGTGCTGTAGGTGTATTAAACTGGGCTGATAAAAAGTTTAATATTACGGATAATCTTAAAAAAGGTGCCAATAGCCTGATCAAAAGCATGAGAGGATGGTTTAAATGATTATTGAAAGAGTCAAAAAATTTTTTGAGTTTCAAAGAAGGAGTGTCCACGGACCAGTTCCTCTGTGGGGGGTATTAAATGGGATTTTTATTTTGTATCCCTTGGTATTTACAGGATTTTGGCTTGCAGGATTAAGGATTTTAAAAAATCCTGCCTTACATCAAGGCTTGATTATTACAGGGATTGTTGTTTGGATTTTAAATCTGGTTTTTCTTTTGGATCTTAAGCGAGGGATTTTAACTAGCTTTGGAACCTATCTCATGTATCTGACGGGCCATGTTTATGCCATCATTGCTTTTAGCAGTTTAAGTGGGGATCATAGTTTTATTAGTTTGAAAATTTTCCTCCCCCTTATTTTTGCTATTATTGTTGTTATTGTTGAGACTTGTCTAGTCAACTTAGATTCTGAAGAAATTTTATCAGAAAAGGCCGTCAAAAATATCTATAATTTTTTATTTGGACCTCCTGTAATTTTATCGCTTTGCTTTATTTTTTTAGGGATAATTGGATATGATTATTTTATGGGATGGGGGATGTCTTTATCATTCATGATTTTTGGGCCTGCTTTATACCGAACATGGCTTTATATTATCTATGCCTACCAACACCGTCATGATGTTGAGGAAGAGACTTCAATCAAGCATATAAAAGTAAACCCAGATATGATTTCAAACAGAGAATTTGACAGAGATAGATTTAGTAGAAAGGTAACTAAAGATGATTAAAGAAATACAACTACATATGAGCCATTTGATGACAGACCAGGTCCAGATTCAAGCGGACGAACTATTGGAGTTATTTGTTCATACAGAACTCCTTCCTTATACTGATGGTATTTATAAAGATGGCCCAACCATTTTTGAGATGACTCCAACTCAATTTAACGAAGAAAAGCAAGATGTGGGAGTCTATATTCCAGTTATATCTGAAGCAGAGCCAACAAGTCAACTGGATTATCAGGCATCTCTAGATATAGAAGGAATTAGCAAGCGGGTTCTATTTGATGGTAGCTTGGATGAAACAATTGAGGAGATGAAAGCTTATATTCGTGATCATGGTTGGGAATTACAAGATAAGTTATACCTGGTCTTGATACCTGTTTATGATGATTTGTTTGTGGATTTGATTATCCCAGTGGAGAAGTAAAATGGCAGAAATTACATATGGTATGAATCAATCCTTAATGATGAGTAATGTCTTGAGTGTGAACTATAATATTGTCGGTGATGAGATTGCAGTAGCCTTTCAAGATATGATTCAAACAGCTGTAGCGGCAGGATATACACCTAAAAGCAATCCATTTTACTCATGCCCTCATATCGGAGAATTGGAAGATGGAACATACAACATCACAGTCTATCTTCCCGTTCATGAGGATTATCTAGGAAAAGAAGAGATAATGGAAGGGACAGCCTATAACAGTTATTTTTTGGTTCCTCGAATGGCAGGAGTAAGAGTTACTGGAGAGGAAGCTGTTGACTTTGATAAAGCTATATACCTGCTAACCAAATTATTGCTTGATAATGACTTAGAAGAATCTACGCCTGTATTTTATATTTCAAGTAAGATAAATGATGTTTTATATACAGATATCATGGTAGGGATTAGAGAAAAAAGGGATCGAGGATAATATACGGAGAGCTAACGCATTCGGATAAGAATAGGCAGAATTAGACAGATGAATCCGATGTTCTGATGTTTCCTTTTTAGCATCTAAGATAAACATGTTTGATTTTAATCAAAAACCAGGATGAAGCTTATCTTCATCCTGGTTTTTGTGTGCTTAAAAGTTAGTTGGACTCATCCTTCTTACTCTTAAGTAGAAAAGTTGCTGTTAGGACTAGACTCAATCCTGACAAGAATAGTAGTGGATTGGATGTTTCACCAGTAGCTGGAAGTTGTTCTTTAGGAGAATCATTTGCCGATTGAACAAGGTCTGGACTAGATGAAACTTGCTTAGAGCTGTTGGCTAATGGTTTGATATCTGTTTCACTTGGTTTTTGATTTGCAGTAGTTGATGCTCCATTAGCTCGATAAACGACTGCATAGGTACTGAAATGGCTAGTCGTAAATTCTGCCATTCCCTCGCGAATAGTAAAATCGAGTGCCTGTAACTCTTTTAATGGAGTTAGGTAGTAGACATTTTCGACAGCAGAGGAAATAGGCAAGCGGACCAAGACAGCTCCTTTTGGTTGCAAACCCTGATCTGTTGGATTTTTAAGGTGAAGATCGTAAGCATCATAGGTCTTACCAAATAGTTCTTGAGCTAATACACGTCTGCTAGAAATGTGAGAAATTCCCTCTAAGTCAGTCGCCCCTCCAATAATTTCAACTCCAGTCCTTTCATGTTTTAAGACACGAAGTTTATATTCAGAAACAGAAACCGTAGGCGCTTGCTCTTGTCCTGCTGTGCCGATAGGTTTAGTATATTCAGGAATAGAAACGGTAGGTGGCTGTTCTTGTCCCATTGTGCCGATAGGCTTAGTGTATTCAGGAATTTCTACAATAGGAGCAGGATCATCTCCCTTGCTTGTAGTTGGCTGTTGATTCTCAACCTTCTTCTCATCCTTTTTGGTAAAGACAGCTACTACAGAACTGCTTGTCGTATTTCCCTGGATAGAATAAGCTTCTATCGCATTTCCAACTTTTCGATTGGTTTCGTCAGGGATAGGGATTTGTACCTGATTATCTTGGATTGATGAGACAGTCTGATTCCCAGTCGTAACCAGATGATTATCGTCTATCCTGCGTAAAACGAGTGGATCTTTGATACCTGGGAAGGTCACAGCGATTGCTTCCCAGTCTCCAGCTGGTAGGGTTAAGGAAATTTCTTTGTCATTTTCCTTAAGAGGGACGATACTTGGACTATCTATACCAACAGCAGGGGCTTTGATGATATCAAAGGAGTCTAGAGAGATTTTCTTGCGTCCTGCTGGTGAATTTGGATCAACTTTCAATGTCAAAATATGATTGCCATCGCTCAGATTAGTAAATTCTCCAATTAAGGTTGCCTTTTGGGTAGCTCCAGCTGTGTAGAAATCTAGACTTGGCATTTCTTTGCCATCTAGTGTCACGAGAGCTTTTCCGAGAGCGGATGTTTTAAGTCCGTAAATTCGAATACCTGTTCCAGTAAATGGAATGGTTGCCTGAGCTTCTGCAGCAGTACTTGGGTCACTGTTATTGATGTCCGCATATTTTTCTGTGCTCTTATATAATTCAGTATCGCTCCAATCTTTGAATTGAGATCCGTATTGAATGCGAGAGTCACGGTCATCCATTTTTTCAATAGTTGTTCCCTGTCCAGGTAAAACTTTAAAGTAGTCTAAGGAAATTTTGGAACGTTCACTGCCACGGTGTTTATGCTCTTGTTTTACAGTGATGGTCATCACATGAGCACCATCTGACAATCCTGTGAAGCGACCGATAAGGCTACCTTTTTCAGTTGCACCTGCAGTATAGAAGTCCAGTTCACCGACTGATTTACCATCAATTTTGACTTCCGCGATTCCCAATTGAGATGATTTGAGACCATAGATTTCAATGCCAACACCATTGAAAGGAATGGTTGCTGTCGCATCTTTATCTGTATAGTTACCTAGTGAAAGGTCAGCAAACTTCTCTGTTCCTCCAAATAATTCTGAGTCTGCCCAGTTTTCAAATGCAGAACCGTATTGGATTCGGCTATCACGGTCATCCATCAATTGGTTATAGGTTTCGACATTGGCCTTTTCGGATACCTGTGTAGAAACATTACCTAGTATAGCCTTAACAGTATAAGTGTAGGCGAGTTGAGAATCGAGTGAGCGGTCGATAAAATGGGTTTGATTGGTTACAAATTCTCTGCTTGAAGAGGTTTGGCCAGATTCGTCTTTCGCTTGTCTTTGGATAACATAGTGGGTAGCGCCTTCTACTTGGTTGAAGGTAAGTTCGGCAGTGACGCCATTTTGTCTAACTGCTGTCAGACTGGTTACACGGCCAGGGAAATGTTCAAAGGTAATGACATCACCTTTTTGCGTTGCTAGTTGGATGCGGCCATCTTTAAGAACAGTTGCTTTGACAGGTTTGCCATTAACCTTGATTTGACTGGCTTCGATGTTTGGATAGTCTACAACCAGGTCTCCACCAACATTTGAAAGGAAGGACAAGCTTTGCAGGTTTTTATCTTTCCACTTCATGCTGACTTCAAAGTTACCACGGGCAACCAAGCCAGAAACTTGACCGTCTTTCCAAGCATCTGGAAGGGCTGGCAATGGTGCAATGTAGCCAGTGTGTGATTGAAGAAGCATTTCTGCAATCCCACTGGTTGCTCCAAAGTTTCCATCGATTTGGAAAGGTGCGTGCGTATCCCAAAGGTTTTCTAGGGTTGAGTATTTGAGCTGTTCAGCGAGCAGGCGATGAGCACGGTTACCGTCCAGCAAACGAGCCCAGAGGTTGATTTTATTTGCTTTAGACCAACCTGTACCACCATCTCCACGGTGGTTGAGGGTGGCACGCGCAGCTTCCAGGTATTCAGCCTGGTCCTTGCTAAAGAGTGTACCTGGGAAGAGGCCAACTAGGTGGGAAACGTGGCGGTGGTTATTCTCAATCCCTTCATTAGTGAATTGTGGACTGTCTTCCTCGTACCATTCCTTGATGCGTCCCTCTTTGTTGATGTGCAGCGGTTTGAGTTTGTCAAATTTAGCCTTGACCTCTGTGACTAAGTCTTGGTCGACATTCAGATGGTTGGCTACTTCCATGTAGTCGTGGAATAACTGCCAGACTAGCGATTGGTCAAAGGTATTTCCGATGGTGATGGTACCGTGTTCTGGTGAGTAGGATGGAGAAGACACCCAACGGTCACTGGCCTTGTCATAGTGCAAGAAGGAGTTCCAGAACTTAGCTGTTTCCTTGAGCATTGGATAAATCTTTTCTTTTAGATAGCTTTCATCCTTGGTGAATTTGTAGTAATCATAGACATTCTGCATCATCCAGGCATTGGCAGCTGGAGACCAACCCCAATAGTAATTCCAACCTGGAGTTGTCCAGCCAAATGGTGTCGCCTGGGTATGAACCAGCCAGCCATTTTCTTGTCCGTCTTTGGATTCGATACCAGCGTATTCCTTAGCAGCGATACGGCCATAGTAGCGCATGTCGTCAATGTAATTGATCATTGGCTTGGCTGTTTCAGCAAGGTTGCTCATGTAGGCAGGCCAATAGTTCATTTGCAAATTGACATTGAGGTGGTAGTCAGCGTTCCAAGGTGGATTGTCTACGGCATTCCAGACTCCTTGTAGGTTGGCAGGAAGGGCATCTGTCCGATCACGAGACGAACTGATGAGTAGATATCGGCCGTATTGGAAGAAGAGTTCTTCCAATTTTTGCCCTTTTTCTGGGTTATAGCTTTGAAGGGCCTCTTTTGTCGTTTGAGCGCTCTTGCTTCCACCTAGATTTAGTTTAACGCGGTTAAAGAGACTTTGATAGTCCTTGATATGGGTCTTTTTAAGTGTTTCGTAGTCTTTGCCCTTAGCTGCTTCGACAATCCCTTTAACTGTTTTTTCGAGGTCAATGTCTTTTCGATAGTTGGTTTTAGGATTTTGAGCAAAGTTGGTCTTGGCACTGAGTAAAAGAGTTGCGTAGCTGGCCCCTGTGACCGTTAAACTATCCTCATGAACAGTAATTTTTCCATCAGTCTTGATTCCTAAATAGGATGCGAACTGGAGGCCGTTATCTTTGACTGTACCTTTTAGCAGGATACCATTTGGGTCTGTCGTAACATGGCCACTTTTGTAGTTAGAATATTCCGATGAGTAGTCTCCGTTGGCGATTAAATCTTCTGTTAAAGTATTCCAAACAGTAAAATCAAGTTTTTTGTCCCCTTTTTGGGTCAAGTGGGTTACGGTGACATCATCAGGATAGCTGGAGAAGGTTTCACGTTTGAAGGTTGTCCCATCTTGGGTGTAAGAAGTGGTTGTAGTGGCTTCTGTGATATCCAAACCACGGTGATAATCTGTTACTGTATCCAGACCCTTTTTTTGGTTATTGAAAACCATGGATACATCACCAAAGGCTAAATAACGTCCATATTGGGAATTGTTTGGACCAACTAGATTTCGCTCGGCTAATTGTTTGGCTTTTTGACGATCTCCGTCTTCAAGTGCCTTACGAATTTCTGCTAAAATTTTATACCGTTCCTGATAGTTTCCTCCATTATAGTCGGTACTGTCGGGACGCGGTCCACCTGACCAAAGAGTTTTTTCGTTGTATTGGATTCTTTCTTCGCCGATGAGACCAAAAACCTTAGCACCCATTTCACCATTCCCAACTGGAAGGGCTTGTTTTTCCCACCCATCATAGGAAGGAGCTGTTGGTCGATCATAGTTTAGCTGATAGTTGCTTTGTTCTGTCACAGGTAGTTCTTGTTTTTCGGTTTCCTTATTTTCATTAGGTTTTACAATTGCCTCAGTACTGGCTTGATTAGTTGTAGCAGAGGCAACATTAGCCTCAGTGGGTTTGGTTTCAGAAACACTATGATCAGCTAGAACTGGTTTTGAATGCTCAATTGCTTCACTTGGCTGAGTGTTCTCAGTTGATTCAATTGTTTTCGTAACGGTATCTGTCTTGGCTGTAGTTTTCTCCAGTGTAGGCTCATTTTGCTTTACTTCAGTAGTATCAGCAGATACGGTATGACTAGCTAGAAAAACAGCTCCAAGCAAAACAGAGGTTGTACCAACTGTTAGCTTCCGAATACTGTAGCGACAGGATTTCTCCCTCCAAATTTTTTCCATAGAAACCTCCTTTATTAATTAAAAGCGCTTTCATTTTATCTTAAAAAGTATAATGCCCTATCTACAGTCTGATATGGACCGATTTTATTTGTACCATTTTAATATAACAAATAAAAAAAGAGAAAGCAAGAGATTTTCATATGAAGTTATAGTTTTATATAATGTGACTGGAAACTGGTTAAACAAGTAGTCAAAGATGCGAGTGTATAAGGCGACTATGTATTGGTATCGTCTTGAAAGCGTAAAACAAACTAGTCAGGGTGGCTAGTTTATGGTATAATGAAAGGGACTCAAAAAGAAACAGGAGAAAAATGATGGATTTACTATTAGCAATTGTATTGATTGTGCTAGCTTTTCTAGGAGGAGCTCTTGGAGGAATGTACTTGGTTCGTAAGCAAATTGAAAAAGAATTCGCTGACAACCCACGTTTGAATGCTGAAGCAGTTCGTACTCTTTTGAGTGCAAATGGTCAAAAACCAAGCGAAGCTAAGGTACAACAAGTTTACCACCAAATCATCCGACAACAAAAAGCAGCCCTTGCTAACAATAAAAAGAAAAAATAAATAAGGAAAAGTCTGGGATGAAAGTTCCAGACTTCTCACTATGTTGGCTATGGTTTAGGGATGAGACTTTTTCCTTGCATTCTATTGATATTTGATTATGATTAAGAGAGATAGTAGTTGTTGAAGCTGTCCTTCAGTTCTTGAAGACAAGTAATCATAATGAACTATCAATCAGAAAAAAGACTAGAAAGAAGACTGTATGGATAATCGACCAATTGGTTTTTTGGATTCGGGTGTCGGGGGCTTGACCGTTGTGCGTGAGCTCATGCGCCAGCTTCCTCATGAAGAAATCGTCTATATTGGAGATTCGGCGCGGGCGCCCTATGGTCCCCGTCCTGCTGAGCAAATTCGTGAATATACTTGGCAGTTGGTCAACTTTCTCTTGACCAAGGATGTCAAAATGATTGTCATTGCTTGTAACACTGCGACTGCGGTCGTCTGGGAAGAAATCAAGGCTCAACTCAACATTCCCGTCCTAGGTGTGATTTTGCCAGGAGCTTCGGCAGCCATCAAGTCCAGCCAAGGTGGGAAAATCGGGGTCATTGGAACACCCATGACGGTAAAATCAGACATCTACCGTCAGAAAATCCATGATTTGGATCCGGACTTACAGGTGGAGAGTTTGGCCTGTCCCAAGTTTGCCCCCTTGGTCGAGTCGGGTGCCCTGTCAACCAGTGTTACCAAAAAAGTGGTTTATGAAACCCTGCGTCCCTTGGTTGGAAAAGTGGATAGCCTGATTTTGGGTTGTACCCATTATCCACTGCTCAGACCTATTATTCAAAATGTCATGGGACCCAAGGTTCAGCTCATCGATAGTGGGGCAGAGTGCGTACGGGATATCTCAGTCTTACTCAATTATTTTGAAATCAATCGTGGTCGCGATGCTGGACCACTCCAACACCGTTTTTACACAACAGCTAGCAGCCAAAGTTTTGCACAAATTGGTGAAGAATGGCTGGAAAAAGAAATTCATGTGGAGCATGTAGAATTATGACAAATAAAATTTATGAATACAAGGATGACCAGGACTGGTATGTTGGAAACTATAGTATTTTTGGTGGTGTCCGGACTTTGAATGGTGATGACTTGGATTTTCCTCTATTGGAGTTTGCCCAAAGATTTCGAGATGAGGAACAAGGTTTTCCTGTTTCTGTGATTGTTTTACGCTATGGTTCTCTCTACCGTTTATTGTCTTTTGTGGTGGATATCCTCAACCAAGAAGCAGGACGTAGCTTGGAAGTTATCCAACGTCAGGGGACTTTGCTCTTGGTTGAAAATGGGCAACTCTTGTATGTGGAATTGCCCAAAGAAGGGGTCAATGTTCATGATTTCTTTGAGACAAACAAGGTTAGAGAAACCTTGTTGATTGCGACTCGTAACGAGGGCAAGACCAAGGAATTTCGAGCTATCTTTGACAAGTTAGGATACGATGTGGAAAATCTTAATGACTATCCTGACTTACCTGAAGTAGCAGAAACAGGCATGACCTTCGAAGAAAACGCCCGCCTTAAGGCGGAAACCATTTCTCAATTAACGGGCAAGATGGTTCTGGCAGATGATTCTGGACTTAAAGTTGATGTCCTTGGTGGCTTGCCAGGTGTCTGGTCAGCTCGTTTCGCAGGAATGGGAGCAACTGACCGTGAAAACAATGCTAAACTCTTGCACGAGTTGGCCATGGTCTTTGAACTCAAGGACCGCTCGGCTCAATTCCATACAACCCTAGTCGTAGCCAGCCCAAACAAGGAAAGTTTGGTTGTTGAAGCAGACTGGCCAGGCTACATTAACTTTGAACCTAAGGGTGAAAATGGATTTGGCTATGATCCTCTTTTCCTTGTGGGAGAGACAGGCAAATCATCAGCTGAATTAACCCTTGAAGAAAAAAATAGCCAATCTCACCGTGCCTTAGCCGTTAAGAAACTTTTGGAGGTATTTCCATCATGGCAAAGCAAACCATCATTGTAATGAGCGATTCCCATGGCGATAGCTTGATTGTGGAAGAAATCCGTGATCGCTATGTGGGCAAAGTTGATGCCGTTTTTCATAACGGCGATTCTGAACTGCGTCCCGATTCTCCCCTTTGGGAAGGCATCCGTGTTGTTAAAGGGAATATGGACTTCTACGCAGGCTATCCAGAACGTCTGGTGACTGAGCTTGGTTCGACCAAGATTATCCAAACCCATGGTCACTTGTTTGACATCAATTTCAACTTTCAAAAGTTGGACTACTGGGCTCAGGAAGAAGAGGCCGATATCTGCCTTTATGGTCACTTGCATGTGCCAAGCGCTTGGATGGAAGGCAAGACCCTCTTTCTAAATCCTGGTTCCATCAGTCAACCACGTGGGACCATCAGAGAATGTCTCTATGCTCGTGTGGAGATTGATGACAGTTACTTCAAAGTGGACTTTTTGACACGAGACCACGAGGTGTATCCAGGCTTGTCTAAGGAGTTTAGCCGATGATTGCCAAGGAGTTTGAGACTTTCTTGCTAGACCAAGAGGAAACTTTTTTGACTCCTGCTGAAAATCTAGCTGTGTTGATTGATACCCATAATGCGGATCATGCGACCCTCTTGCTCAGTCAGATGACCTATACCCGTGTTCCCGTTGTGACAGATGAAAAGCAGTTTGTTGGGACTATTGGGCTCAGAGATATTATGGCTTATCAGATGGAGCATGACTTGAGCCCAGAAATCATGGCGGATACGGATATCGTTCATATGACGAAAAGGGACGTAGCGGTTGTTTCGCCTGATTTTACTATTACGGAGGTCTTGCACAAGCTGGTAGATGAGTCTTTCTTACCGGTTGTGGACGCAGAGGGGATTTTCCAAGGGATTATTACGCGCAAATCTATCCTCAAGGCAGTCAATGCCCTCTTGCATGACTTTAGTAAGGAATATGAGATTCGATGCAAATGAGAGACAGGATTTCATCCTTTTTAGAGGAAAAGCAGGGGCTGTCAGCCAATTCCAAGCAGTCCTATAAGTATGATTTGGAGCAATTTTTAGATTTGATAGGCGAGCGGATTTCGGAGACCAGTCTCAAGATTTACCAAGCCCAGCTAGCCAATCTAAAAATCAGCGCCCAGAAACGAAAGATTTCGGCTTGTAATCAATTTCTCTACTTTCTCTATCAAAAAGGAGAGGTGGACAGCTTTTATCGTTTGGAATTAGCCAAACAGGCTGAAAAGAAGATTGAAAAGCCAGAACTGTTAGACCTAGACTCTTTTTGGCAGGAAAGCGACTATCCAGAGGGACGTTTACTAGCGCTTCTTATCTTGGAGATGGGGCTCTTGCCAAGTGAGATTTTAGTCCTTAAGGTTGCGGATGTCAATTTGGATTTTCAGGTGTTGAGAATCAGCAAGGCTTCCCAACAGAGGATTGTCACCATTCCTGCAACCTTGCTTTCAGAGCTGGAACCCTTGATGGGGCAGACCTATCTGTTTGAAAGAGCAGGGAAAGCTTATTCTCGTCAGTGGGCCTTCCGTCAGTTGGAGTCCTTTGTCAAGGAGAAAGGTTTCCCAACCTTATCAGCCCAAGCCTTGCGGGAACAGTTCATTTTAAGACAAATTGAAAACAAGGTCGATTTGTACGAAATTGCAAAAAAACTAGGATTAAAAACAGTCCTGACCTTAGAAAAATATAGATAATGGATATTAAATTAAAAGATTTTGAAGGGCCCCTAGACTTGCTTTTGCACCTGGTCTCTAAGTACCAGATGGATATCTACGATGTGCCCATTACAGAAGTTATCGAACAGTATCTAGCCTATGTCTCAACCCTGCAGGCTATGCGTCTAGAAGTGACAGGTGAGTATATGGTCATGGCCAGTCAGCTGATGCTGATTAAGAGCCGCAAGCTCTTGCCAAAGGTAGCAGAAGTGACAGATTTGGAAGATGACCTAGAGCAGGATCTTCTCTCTCAAATCGAAGAATACCGCAAGTTCAAGCTCTTGGGGGAGCACTTGGAAGCCAAGCACCAAGAACGGGCCCAGTATTATTCTAAAGCGCCGACAGAGTTGATTTACGAAGATGCGGAGCTTGTGCATGACAAGACGACCATTGACCTCTTTTTGGCTTTTTCAAATATCCTAGCCAAGAAAAAAGAGGAGTTTGCACAGAATCACACGACTATCTTGCGGGATGAGTATAAGATTGAGGACATGATGGTTATCGTGAAAGAGTCCTTGACTGGACGAGACCAGTTGCGCTTGCAGGATTTATTCAAGGAAGCCCAGAATGTCCAAGAGGTCATTACCCTCTTTTTGGCAACCCTAGAGTTAATCAAAACCCAGGAGCTGGTCCTAGTGCAAGAGGAGAGTTTCGGAGATATCTATCTCATGGAAAAGAAGGAAGAAAGTCAAGTAGCCCAAAGCTAGACTTGATAGAGAGGAAAGATGAGTACTTTAGCAAAAATAGAAGCGCTCTTGTTTGTAGCGGGTGAAGATGGGATTAGGATCCGCCAGTTAGCTGAACTCCTCTCTCTGCCACCGACAGGCATCCAGCAGAGTTTAGAAAAATTAGTCCAGAAGTATGAAAAGGACCCAGATTCCAGTTTGGCTCTGATTGAGACAGGTGGGGCTTATAGATTGGTGACCAAGCCTCAGTTTTCAGAGGTTTTGAAGGAATACTCTAAGGCACCTATTAACCAGAGTTTATCCCGGGCTGCCCTTGAGACCTTATCCATCGTTGCCTACAAGCAACCCATCACACGGATAGAAATTGATGCCATCCGTGGGGTTAACTCGAGTGGGGCCTTGGCAAAGTTACAGGCTTTTGAATTGATAAGAGAAGATGGGAAAAAAGAAGTTTTGGGCCGCCCCAACCTCTATGTGACTACGGATTATTTCCTAGATTACATGGGGATTAACCATTTGGAAGAATTACCAGTGATTGATGAGCTTGAAATTCAAGCCCAAGAAAGCCAATTATTTGGTGAAAGGATAAAAGAAGATGAGAATCAATAAGTATATTGCCCACGCAGGTGTGGCCAGTAGGAGAAAAGCAGAAGAGTTGATCAAGCAAGGCTTGGTGACGGTTAACGGCCAAGTGGTGCGTGAACTAGCAACGACTATTAAGTCAGGCGACAAGGTCGAAGTGGAAGGTCAACCAATCTACAACGAAGAAAAGGTTTACTATCTGCTTAACAAACCACGCGGTGTGATTTCCAGTGTGACAGATGATAAGGGTCGTAAGACGGTTGTGGACCTCTTGCCCAATGTCAAAGAGCGTATTTACCCAGTTGGTCGTTTGGATTGGGATACATCAGGAGTCTTGATTTTGACCAATGATGGGGATTTTACGGATGAAATGATTCACCCTCGTAATGAGATTGACAAGGTCTATGTCGCGCGTGTTAAAGGCGTGGCCAATAGGGACAATCTCCGCCCCTTGACCCGCGGACTTGAGATTGATGGCAAGAAAACCAAGCCAGCTGTTTATGAAATTCTCAAAGTGGACCCAGTTAAAAATCGCTCTGTGGTACAGTTGACCATCCATGAAGGGCGTAACCATCAGGTTAAAAAAATGTTTGAAGCTGTTGGTCTTCAAGTGGACAAGTTGTCGCGTACACGTTTTGGGCACCTAGACTTGACAGGACTCCGTCCAGGAGAATCCCGTCGTCTTAATAAAAAAGAAATCAGCCAACTACATACCATAGCTGTAACCAGGAAATAATGAAACGAATCTTAATAGCGCCTGTGCGCCTTTACCAACGGTTTATCTCACCAGCCTTTCCCCCCTCTTGTCGCTTTGAGCCGACTTGTTCCAACTACATGATTCAGGCTATTGAAAAACATGGCTTCAAGGGTGTCTTGATGGGCTTGGCTCGGATTTTACGTTGCCATCCCTGGTCGAAAACAGGTAAGGACCCCGTCCCAGACCATTTTTTCCTCAAACGGAATCAAGAAGGAAAATGAGGTTGGGCAAAAGGTTTCAAAATGATAAAAACGCATCCTATCAGGTTTGAGTGAGCTCGATAGGATGCGTTTTATCATGTAAAAGATGTTAGTTGAGTTTGAAGTAGCTTATTTCAAGGCTTTTTGAGCGTCTTCAATCATGAGTTTTGTTGATTCAAGACCGCCTCCGCTTAGATACCAGAGGTCTGGTGTGAGTTGGATAATTTTACCATTTTTAGCGGCAGGAGTTTCAGCGATGAGGGCATTTTCTAGGACGCCGTCGTTGCTAGAGTTGTCCCCACCGATGGCAAGGGTACGGTTGATGACAAAAAGGATGTCAGGATTGATTTCTTTGACACTTTCAAAGCTGACTTCTTGTCCGTGGCGAGAATCTTCAAATTTTGTATCAGTTGGCTTGAATTTCAAGGTTTGGTACAAGAAAGAGAAACGAGATTGGGCACCAAAGGCAGCCATTTTTCCTTCGTTGAGGAGAATAGCAAGGGCTTTTTTGTCAGAGCTTTCATTTTTAGTAGCGACTTCTTGGATGCTCTTGTCTAGCTTGACCAATTCTTCCTTGGCTTTCTGTGTACCAGTTTCACCAAAGGCACTTGCTAGGGATTCGATATTGGCCTTGGTAGAAGTCCAGTAGTCATCCTTGCTTGCTTGGAAAAGAACAGTCGGAGCGATTTCTTTGAATTTGTCTACGAATTTTTGGGTACGTGGTGAAGCGATAATCAAATCTGGTTCAAGAGCAGCAAGGGCTTCTAGGTCTGGCTCAACCATAGAACCAACATTTTTAACTTTTCCAGCTAGGTCTTTTAGGTAAGTAGGAACAGTTTTTGTAGGCATTCCGACGATATTCTTTTCAAAACCTAAAGCGCGAATAGTATCCGCAGTACCGAGATCAAAGGTCACAATCTTTTCAGGAACCTTTGAAAGTTTGACCTCGTCTAGTGAACTTTTAATGGTTACCTCTGTTGGAGCAGAGCTACTTGACTCTGTCTTGCTAGTGCTTGAGTTTGTACTACATGCACCAAGTAGGAGCAAGAAGCTGGCCGCTAGGGCAGTAAGATAAAATTTAAGGGATGTTTTCATGATTTCTCCTTTTTAAAATGTGATAACGATTTAGGGGTCTCTTAGATAGGCTTGTTAGCTAAGAGACTGAGGGTTCTCTAACTCGAGTTTCTGAGTTACTAGCTATAGATACAGATTTTTTTGCCATTGATATCTGCCAGCGTGATGGGAATCTCATAAAGTTGACTGAGCAGGTCAGCCTGCATGATTTGATTGGTTGTTCCCTTGCAAAAGACTTGGCCGTCCTTGAAGGCGACAATTTCATCCGCATACTGGCTGGCCATGTTGATATCGTGGAGGACGATGATAATGGTCTTGCCGAGTTCCTCCACCAGTCGCTTGAGAATCTGCATCATGCTGACGCTTTGCTTGATATCGAGATTATTGAGTGGTTCGTCTAGTAAGATAAAGTCCGTATCCTGGGCCAGTACCATAGCGATAAAGACGCGCTGGAGCTGGCCTCCAGATAGGCTATCGATGTAGCGGTCTTTTAAGTCTGTCAGTTCCAGATAGTCCAGAGTTTCTCGGATTTTTTCCCAGTCATCTGCCCTCAATCGACCTCGACTGTAGGGAAAACGTCCAAAACTGACCAGTTCTTCAACAGTCAATTTGGCTTGGTAATTGATTTTCTGTTTTAGGATAGTCAGTTCTTGGGCCAGTTCTTGCGAATTCCAACTCTCGATTTCAAGGCCTTTGATACTGAGAATTCCCTGATCTTTCTTAGTCAGTCTGCTCATGATGGAGAGGAGAGTTGATTTCCCAGCACCATTGGGACCAATGAAGGCTGTCAGTTTCTGAGGACTGACTTCAAGGGTAATGCCTTGCAAAATATCCTGTTTTTGAATGGATTTGTCAATGTTTTCCAGTTTCACCGACGCGCCCTCCTGTAAAGTAAGATAAAGAATAAGAGACCTCCAACGCTCTCAATAATCATGCTGATGCGAATTTCCAGAGCAAAGACTCGTTCAATCAGGGCTTGCCCCAAGGTCAAACTGATAAATCCAATCAGAATGGTTACGATAAAGAGCAACTTGTGTCGATAGTCTTTGACGATTAGGTAGGTGAGGTTGGCCAGCATAAAGCCGAAGAAGGCCATAGGCCCTACCAAGGCAGTGGCCGTTGAGGTCAAAAGTACGATGCCCCATAGGAGCTCTCTCTGTTCTTTTTCAACGTCGAGTCCCAATATCTGAGCTGTTTCTCTTTGCAGATGCAAGACATCCAGAATGACTGCTTTTCGAAAGAAAAAGATGGTCAAAGCGAGGATGATTAGAGAACCGATGGCTAGGATGGAAGTGTTGAGATGCTGAAAGGAGGCAAAGAGACTGTTCTGCAGTTTATCGTATTCATTTGGATCCATCAGGACTTGGAGGAAGGTACTGATATTTCGAAAGAGACTTCCGAGCGCTAGACAGATCAGCAGAATGAAGACTAGGTCTTGCTTCATCAGCGTCTTCAAGTAGCCTTGTAAGGCGAGAAAGAAGAGGGATTGAAGCAAAAGTAAGACTAGGAATTCTAAGACAGGAGACTTTCCAAGCTGTAGAAATTTGTTTTCAAAAACTAGTAGCAGGGTTTGTAGTAGGACATAGAAGGACTCGATTCCCAAAATACTTGGCGTCAGGAAGCGATTTTCCGTCAGGGTTTGAAAACTAATGGTCGAAATCCCAGTCGCGATTGCTACCAAGAGATAAACGATGATCTTTTGGGAACGCAACTTCCAAGCAAAGGCAGACAGGTGGGTGATGGGCCAAAAGTAGAGGAGACAAGCTCCGACGGCAAGAATAATGAGAAGGCAGAAGAGCTTGCTATGTTTGCTTTTAGACAGCATCTTTTTGTCCCCCTCTCCATAGAAGTAGGATAAAGACGAGGCTGCCGATGATTCCTAGCAAGAGACTGACAGATAGCTCATAGGGTCGGATCAAGACTCGAGATAGGATATCGCAAGCCAGAACTAAATTGGTACCGACCAGTGCGACCATGAGTTTGGTTTGACTCAAATTATCTCCATAGTGCTTGCGAACCAGATTGGGAACGATGACTCCAAGGAAAGGTAAGCCACCCACGGTAATTATGGTGACACTTGTCGTTAGCGCAACCAGAAAGAGGGCCAGTTTTTCAAGTAGGGAGTAGGAAATTCCCAAACTTTCACTGGTTTCCTTACCCAGATTCATGATGGTAAAGGTTTGGGACAATTTCCAAACGGCAATCAGGATAATGAGGCCTAAGAAGAGCCACTCATACTGATGGGTCTGAATCATGGAGAAGGAGCCCTGGGTCCAAGCGGTCATACTCTGAACCAGATTGAAACGATAGGCGATAACTTCTGTCACAGAACCGATAATTCCGCTGTAAATGATCCCAATCAAGGGTAGCATCCACCTTTCCTTTACGGTAAAAATAGTCATAAAGGCCAGAAAGAAGAGGGTAAATAAGATGGATGAAACAAAAGCAAAGAGCATCTTTTGGGTCAGACTAGCCGACGGAAAGACAAAGAGGCTCAGTACCATTCCTAGTTTGGCGGCTTCAGTCGTTCCAACAGTGCTTGGAGCAGCAAACTGATTTTGGGTAATAGTCTGCATGAGGAGCCCTGCCATACTCATACTAGAGGCAGTTAGGAGAATGCTAATCGTCCTTGGAAGACGTGACTCTTGAAAGAGGAGCCAGGTGTCATGATCCAGAGCAAAGAGTTTTCCCCATGAAAAATCACTGGTCCCAATGCTAATAGAGAGAAAGACTAGGAGTAGAAGTAAGCCAATTAAATAATGAGAAAGTTTCATACCCAGTCCTTTCATGTAGATTTGGTATCGAAAGATACCTGCGGATATTACTGTAACACGATTTCTTTAATCTGTCAATAAATTTTCTGACAATTTAATGTAAAAAGAAAGAAAAATTCCTGAAATAATATCTGCCCCTCTCTTTTATTGGAAAACTGGGTAAAAACCAATCCACCTTCCCGCTATCCTTCTCCTATAAAAAGTGGTAAAATGGATGAAAGAAAGAAGGAACTGAAATGACAACATTATTTTCAAAAATCAAAGAAGTAACAGAACTTGCTGCAATCTCAGGTCATGAAGCACCTGTCCGTGCTTATCTTCGTGAAAAGTTGACACCGCACGTGGATGAAGTGGTGACAGATGGCTTGGGTGGTATTTTCGGAATTAAACATTCAGAAGCTGCAGATGCACCGCGCGTCTTGGTCGCTTCTCACATGGATGAAGTTGGTTTTATGGTCAGCGAAATCAAGCCAGATGGTACCTTCCGTGTGGTTGAAATTGGTGGTTGGAATCCTATGGTAGTCAGCAGCCAACGTTTCAAACTCCTGACTCGTGATGGTCGTGAAATTCCTGTGATTTCAGGCTCTGTTCCTCCACATTTGACTCGTGGTAAGGGAGGACCAACCATACCTGCTATTTCAGATATCGTCTTTGATGGTGGTTTTGCGGATAAGGCTGAGGCAGAAAGCTTTGGCATCCGTCCTGGTGATACGATTGTCCCTGATAGCTCTGCTATTTTGACAGCAAATGAAAAAAATATCATTTCAAAAGCTTGGGACAACCGCTACGGAGTTCTCATGGTGAGCGAGTTGGCAGAATCTCTGTCAGGTCAAAAACTTGGCAATGAACTCTATCTTGGTTCTAACGTCCAAGAGGAAGTTGGTCTTCGTGGTGCCCATACTTCCACAACTAAATTTGACCCAGAAGTTTTCCTAGCAGTTGATTGCTCACCAGCAGGTGATGTTTATGGCGGCCAAGGCAAGATTGGGGATGGAACCTTGATTCGTTTCTATGACCCAGGTCACTTGCTTCTCCCAGGTATGAAGGATTTCCTTTTGACAACGGCTGAAGAAGCTGGAATCAAGTACCAATACTACTGTGGTAAAGGCGGAACAGACGCTGGCGCAGCTCATCTGAAAAATGGTGGTGTCCCATCAACAACAATCGGTGTTTGCGCTCGTTATATTCATTCACATCAAACCCTCTACGCTATGGATGACTTCTTAGAAGCGCAAGCTTTCTTGCAAGCCTTGGTGAAAAAATTGGATCGTTCAACAGTTGACTTGATTAAAAATTATTAAACTTAAGGAGGTGGTAGGGATGGTAGAACCAAACCTAGAAAGCCTTATAAAAGATCTTTACAATCATGCTCGCCATGATTTGAGTGAAGATTTAGTTGTTGCTCTCCTAGAGACTGCTAAAAAACTGCCTACTACAAATGAGCAATTGCTGGCAGTTCGTCTCTCAGGCCTGGTCAATCGTGAATTGCTCCTTAATCCCAAACATCCGGCACCTGAGTTGCTCAACTTGGCTCGCTTTATTAAAAGAGAAGAATCCAAGTACAGAGGAACTGCGGCTTCTGCGCTTATGTACGGGGAGCTCTTTAAAATGCTTTGATTCCATTGTGAATCAAAGCATTTTTCTATATGGTAGAAGAGTAATTCTTGATTAGGAGAAGAAAAAGCCATCCCATTTAGGATAGCTTCTTGGATCTTAGATTTGTTCAGCGATGACCTTTTCAGCTAGATTCATAGCGTGGTCAGATACACGAGTATAGTGGGAAATGATGTCGATAAAGTTGACCCCAGCTTGTGTTGAACACTCACCCTTGTTGAGGCGTTTGATGTGGGTCTTTCTGAGAACACGTTCCATATTGTTGATTTCTTTATGGCGTTCAATCAGACTTTGAGCTTTTTCAATATCATTGTTTTCCACGCTATCAAGAGCATCCTTGATGAAGCTAGTGGTTTTTTGATAGATATCAGCTAATTCTTGTAAAGCAGCTTCAGAAAACTCAACATTTTTACGTTGAAGATAGTCAGTTAGATTGATTAGGGCTTCTGCGTGGTCCCCAATCCGTTCCAAATCACGGGATGAATCCAGGATGTTGGTGAGCACTTCGCTTTCTTTCTGGCTAAGGGCTTCACTTGAAAGAGTAATAAGGTAACGAGTCAATTTTTCATCAATGGTATTGATGGCTTCTTCTGTCTTGTGGCCTTTTTCAGCTACCTTTTCATTAAGGTCAATGATGTAGTTGTATGAAAGGTCAAAGGCTTTAGAAGCATAATTTCCCAAGTGAAGGAGTTCTTTTTTGGCATTTCCGAGAGCGATTGATGGAGCTTGTTTAATCAAATGCTCATCAAGATAAAGTGGCTCGTACTTGACAACTTCATCTTCACCAGGGATGAGCTTGGTTACAAAGTAGGCCAAGGCTCCGATGAATGGAAATTGGATAATAGTATTTGTGATATTAAAGGTTCCGTGGGCGAAGGCAATGGTCATTTCTGGAGCCAGATTGAGTGTAGATTCAAACCATTGAATCAAGCCAGTGAAAGGTACAAGGAAGACAATACAGATAACCGTACCAATCACGTTAAAGGCAACATGGGCACCAGCAACACGTTTGGCAGCGATATTGGCTCCAAGAGAAGCAATAATAGCTGTAATGGTCGTTCCGATATTATCACCAAACAAGACTGGTAGGGCACCTTGTAGATCAATCAAACCACTTGCGTAAAGATTCTGTAGGATACCGATAGTTGCGGAAGAAGCTTGAATGAGTAGGGTTAGTCCAGTTCCGACAAAGACACCGAGAATAGGACTCTTACTTAGTTCAACCATGTAGTCTCTAAAGACTTGCAGGTCTTTTAGAGGCTCCATTGCACCGCTCATAAGATTGAGAGCGAAGAAGATACCACCTACACCAAAAATGATACGTCCGATGTTATTGATAGAGCGATTCTTGGTGAAGAAGAGACAAATCGCTCCGATGAAAAGCATTGGTAAGGCGTAATCTCCTAGCTTAAAACCGATGATAAAGGATGTAACGGTAGTTCCAATATTGGCACCCATGACAATACCGATAGCTTGACGCAAGGTCAAAAGTCCTGCGCTGACTAGCCCCACTGTAATGACTGTGACCCCAGAACTTGACTGAATTAGCGCCGTCATACCGATACCAACTAGCACACCGAAGAACGGATTGCTAGTGTACTTGTCAATGTAAAAACGAAGGCGATCTCCAGCAGCTTGTTGCAAACCGTCTCCCATGGTCTTGATACTATATAAGAATAGTCCCAGACCACCTAAAAAGTGAAATAAAATTTCCTGCCAATTAATGGACATTTCTTTTTCCTCCGAAAAATAATAACGGAATTTCTCCTATTCTATTTTAAAGGATAAAAGTAAATCTAACAAGTGTTAAGCTAAGATTTTAGAAAGAAAATTCGTTAGAAAAAGCAAAAATAATATACTCTAGCATGCCACAAAGATTAAATATCGAAAAATCTTGTGAAATCTTTCCTTATATTTCCAAAGTGTGATATAATAGTTTCGAATAAAATAAATAAAGGGGTTTTTGTAACATGGCAAAACTTACTGTTAAAGACGTTGACTTGAAAGGTAAAAAAGTCCTCGTTCGTGTTGACTTCAATGTACCATTGAAAGATGGCGTAATCACTAACGACAACCGTATCACAGCAGCTCTTCCAACTATTAAGTACATCATCGAACAAGGTGGACGTGCAATTCTTTTCTCTCACCTTGGACGTGTGAAAGAAGAAGCTGATAAAGCTGGTAAATCACTTGCTCCTGTAGCAGCAGACTTGGCAGCTAAATTGGGCCAAGACGTTGTTTTCCCAGGTGTTACTCGTGGTGCTGAATTGGAAGCAGCTATCGATGCTCTTGAAGATGGACAAGTTCTCTTGGTTGAAAACACTCGTTACGAAGATGTTGACGGCAAGAAAGAATCTAAAAACGATCCTGAACTTGGTAAATATTGGGCATCACTTGGAGATGGTATCTTCGTAAACGATGCATTCGGTACAGCTCACCGTGCACACGCATCTAACGTTGGTATCTCAGCAAACGTTGAAAAAGCAGTTGCTGGTTTCCTTCTTGAAAACGAAATTGCCTACATCCAAGAAGCAGTTGAAACTCCAGAACGTCCATTCGTAGCGATCCTTGGTGGTTCAAAAGTTTCAGACAAGATCGGTGTTATCGAAAACTTGCTTGAAAAAGCTGATAAAGTTCTTATCGGTGGTGGTATGACTTACACATTCTACAAAGCACAAGGTATCGAAATCGGTAACTCACTTGTAGAAGAAGACAAATTGGATGTTGCCAAAGCTCTTCTTGAAAAAGCAAACGGTAAATTGATCTTGCCAGTTGACTCAAAAGAAGCTAACGCATTTGCTGGTTACACTGAAGTGCGTGACACTGAAGGTGAAGCAGTTTCTGAAGGCTTCCTTGGTCTTGACATCGGTCCAAAATCTATCGCTAAATTTGACGAAGCTTTGACTGGTGCCAAAACAGTTGTATGGAACGGACCTATGGGTGTATTTGAAAACCCAGACTTCCAAGCTGGTACAATCGGTGTGATGGACGCTATCGTGAAACAACCTGGCGTTAAATCAATCATCGGTGGTGGTGACTCAGCTGCCGCAGCGATTAACCTTGGACGTGCAGATAAATTCTCATGGATCTCTACTGGTGGTGGAGCATCAATGGAACTTCTCGAAGGTAAAGTTCTTCCAGGACTTGCAGCCTTGACAGAAAAATAAGATTTTCTAAATGAATCAAAGAAGAGAGGGATGAAAGTTCCTCTTTTCTTTTGCTTAAAATAAAAACGCTTCCTCTCAACTATTGCTCATAAAATCACCTAATTTATGATAAAATGGAAATAGAAAGTTGAGATTATGAGTTATTTTAAAAAATATAAATTCGATAAATCCCAGTTCAAACTTGGTATGCGAACCTTTAAAACAGGTATTGCTGTTTTTCTAGTTCTCTTGATTTTTGGCTTTTTTGGTTGGAAAGGTCTTCAAATCGGTGCTTTGACAGCTGTTTTTAGCCTGAGGGAGAGTTTTGATAAGAGTGTTCATTTTGGGACTTCGCGTATTCTTGGAAATAGTATCGGTGGCCTCTATGCCTTGGTCTTCTTCTTATTAAATACCTTTTTCCACGAAGCCTTTTGGGTGACCTTGGTAGTTGTTCCAATCTGTACCATGTTAACCATTATGACAAATGTAGCCATGAATAACAAAGCAGGGGTTATTGGTGGTGTAGCAGCTATGTTAATCATTACCCTATCGATTCCGAGTGGTGAAACGATTTTGTACGTATTTGCGCGTGTATCAGAAACTTTCATGGGAGTTTTTGTCGCAATTCTCGTAAATTACGATATTGATCGTATTCGTCTCTTTTTAGAGAAAAAAGAAAAATAATGTTACATTTTATAACATTATCAATTGACGTTTGTCTTTTTTTAGACTATAATAGACAGAAAGAAGGAAATTGTAAATGAAGGAAAAAGAATTTCGCCGAAATATGGCTGTTTTTCCTATCGGCAGTGTTATGAAGTTGACCGATCTATCGGCGCGTCAGATTCGTTATTATGAAGATCAAGAGTTGATTAAACCTGATCGAAACGAAGGGAACCGTCGCATGTATTCCTTGAATGACATGGATCGTCTGCTTGAAATCAAAGATTATATCTCTGAGGGTTATAATATTGCTGCCATTAAGAAAAAATATGCTGAACGTGAAGCGAAATCCAAGAAAGCGGTGAGTCAGACTGAGGTGCGTCGTGCACTTCACAATGAGCTCCTCCAACAGGGTCGCTTTGCTTCAGTACGGTCACCTTTTGGTCGCGGTTAGGTAACCGCAAGTAGTCATATATTAAGGAGAAAACTCATGCCAATCACAGCTGCAGATATTCGTCGTGAAGTCAAGGAAAAAAATGTTACCTTTATTCGTCTTATGTTCTCAGATATTTTGGGAACCATGAAAAACGTCGAAATTCCTGCTACAGATGAACAGTTAGATAAAGTCTTGTCAAACAAGGCTATGTTTGATGGATCTTCTATTGAAGGTTTTGTACGTATCAATGAGTCAGATATGTACTTGTACCCAGACTTGGATACATGGACAGTCTTCCCTTGGGGAGATGAAAATGGAAGTGTTGCAGGTTTGATCTGTGATGTCTATACAACAGAAGGTGAACCATTTGCGGGTGACCCTCGTGGCAATTTGAAGCGTGCTCTTCGTCACATGGAAGAAGTAGGATTCAAATCTTTCAACCTTGGTCCAGAGCCAGAATTCTTCCTATTTAAGTTGGATGAAAATGGAGACCCAACACTTGAAGTAAATGATAAGGGTGGCTACTTTGATTTGGCGCCTACTGACCTTGCGGACAATACGCGTCGTGAGATTGTGAATGTCTTGACTAAAATGGGATTTGAAGTAGAAGCGAGTCACCACGAGGTTGCTGTTGGACAGCATGAGATTGACTTTAAATATGATGAAGTCCTCCATGCTTGTGATAAGATTCAAATCTTTAAACTTGTTGTTAAAACTATTGCTCGCAAACACGGACTTTACGCAACCTTTATGGCGAAACCAAAATTTGGTATTGCTGGATCAGGTATGCACTGTAATATGTCCTTGTTTGATGCAGAAGGAAACAATGCCTTCTTTGATCCAAATGATCCAAAAGGAATGCAGTTGTCAGAAACGGCCTACCATTTCCTTGGTGGTTTGATCAAGCATGCCTACAACTATACTGCTATCATGAACCCAACGGTTAACTCATACAAACGTTTGGTTCCAGGTTATGAAGCGCCTGTTTACATTGCTTGGGCTGGTCGTAACCGTTCGCCACTTGTGCGCGTGCCTGCTTCACGTGGTATGGGAACTCGTCTTGAGTTGCGTTCAGTGGATCCGATGGCAAACCCATACATCGCTATGGCTGTTCTTTTGGAAGTTGGTTTGCATGGTATTGAAAATAAAATCGAAGCACCAGCTCCTATCGAAGAAAATATCTACATTATGACAGCAGAAGAGCGCAAAGAAGCTGGTATTACAGACCTTCCATCAACACTTCACAACGCTTTGAAGGCTTTGACAGAAGATGAGGTTGTCAGAGCGGCTCTTGGAGAGCATATCTATACTAGTTTCCTTGAAGCCAAACGAATCGAATGGGCAAGTTATGCAACCTTCGTTTCACAATGGGAAATTGATAATTATTTAGACCTTTACTAATACTAATAATATAGAAGAAAGATTGCCTGTGGGTGATCTTTTTTCTTGTGTTTTATATCGAGGTGTGATATATTTTATATAACGAGGTGCGATATATCGAACTGAATAGGAGGTGAATGCAAATGGAATTGACGGATAAGATTCGTCGAGTTTATCTTCCGATGACGGAAACGGGCTTTTATATCTTGTTCTGTCTGCAAAAGGAAGGTCATGGTTATAGTATTACGCAAAAAGTCAAGGAGATGACGGATTCGCAAGTTTCGATTAGTCCTGGGACTATGTATGGAACCTTGTCAAAGATGGAAAAGGATGGTTTGATTTCCTTTGTCCGCGAAGAGGAAAAACGGAAAATCTATCAGATTACAGACTTGGGACGAAAAGTCTTAGATATTGAATTGAAACGTATTGAACGGCTCTACAGAAACAGTCGGGAGGAAGTATGATGGAAAAGAAAATTGTTTACCGAATTTTTACAATTGCGGATTATGAGAGGGAGGCTCTGTACTTTAGAGAAATGCATGCTAAGGGATGGAAACTTAGGGGAGTAAGCTATTCTATCTTATTGTTTGTAGTTAAGTATACCTTTGAAAAATGTCAGCCTGAGCAAGTGTCTTATCAGTTGGATTTTTACCCAATGGAAAAATCAGAGAGATCCTCCTATTTACAACTATTTAAAGACTGTGGCTGGGAGCATATTACAGACTTTAATAGTTTTTCCTATTTTAGAAAAGCGCATTCTGAAATTGAATCGGATGCAGAATTTGAAATCTATAATGACGCTGCTGGGAAGTTAGCTATGGTTAATCGCATTTTAAGACTGCGATTAGTACCTGTTTTACTTTTGCTAGCCATACATATACCATTCTTACTTAAATTGCTCAATAGGAGTAATGCGTATGGTCTATGGAGTTTTCTTGCGGTCGGGCTAGATGTTTTCTTGTCTTTAATCCTTTTGTTAATAGTTGCCTATATTAGCTGGAAGTTATGGCATAAAAAGAAGGAATTATCAGATTTATGATAAGGTAGGTATGCTCAAAATTGGAGGGGAAGACATGATAAATAAAAAGCAATTTCGAATTTTCACCATTGTTGATTTGGACAAGGAAGAAGAGTATTTACATGAGATGCACTTAAAAGGTTGGAGGTATAAAACTAGTCGTTTTGGTTTGTTCTATTTTGACCAATGTCAACCAGACGATGTCATCTACTGTATCTATGATTCTAGATTTCTTAAAAAATATAAGCATGAACTGCAAGACTTTAGAGATAGAGGTTGGGAATTGATAGAAAGAGGTTTTTGTTCAATTCTTCGTAAACCAGCTTCTGATATACTTTCAGAGGATCAAGTCTATATAAGTAATAATCTCAGGTGGGAAGTTATGCGATCTAGACTTCGTTCCTGTACAGCTACTTTCTTAGGTGGCCTTGTTGTTTGTATGAGTCTATTTAAAGAAGAACTTTCTATGTCTTTCTTCATTATTTTTCTTTTATATGCCTTTCTGATTTCTTATCTAATTCATGGTTTTTTCAGACTTAAAAGGAAATACCAAGTAGATGGAAGGTAAGGTTCTAGGTCTCCAGACTGATTTTTAGCACTCTTGGTAAAAGAGTGCTAATTTTTTGAGTTTTTGTCTTGACATTCTCTTCTAAGGGTGTATAATAGAATCATGAGTTAGCACTTGAGTGTGTTGAGTGCTAATTGATCAGACAGAGAGGAGTGATGAGATGGTTACAGAGCGTCAGCAGGATATTTTAAATCTAATCATTGACATCTTTACCAAAACGCACGAACCTGTCGGATCCAAAGCCTTGCAAGAGTCTATTAACTCTAGCAGTGCTACCATTCGTAATGATATGGCGGCTTTAGAAAAGCAAGGGTTGCTTGAGAAGGCTCATACTTCAAGCGGTCGGATGCCAAGTGTTGCTGGTTTTCAGTACTATGTGAAACACTCACTGGATTTTGACCGACTGGCTGAAAATGAGGTATATGAGATTGTCAAAGCCTTTGATCAGGAATTCTTCAAACTAGAGGACATTCTGCAAGAGGCTGCCAATCTACTGACAGACTTGAGTGGCTGTACGGTAGTGGCACTGGACGTTGAGCCGAGCAGACAACGGTTGACAGCCTTTGATATCGTGGTTTTAGGGCAACATACAGCCTTGGCAGTATTCACCCTAGACGAATCACGAACGGTTACCAGTCAGTTTCTGATTCCAAGGAACTTCTTGCAGGAAGATTTGCTGAAACTGAAGGCAATCATTCAGGAACGTTTCCTAGGTCACACAGTTCTAGATATTCACTACAAGATTCGGACGGAGATTCCTCAGATTATCCAGCGTTATTTCACAACAACGGATAATGTTATCGATCTCTTTGAACACATCTTTAAGGAAATGTTCAACGAAAATATCGTGGTAGCAGGCAAGGTCAATCTCTTGAATTTTGCCAATCTAGCAGCCTATCAGTTCTTTGATCAACCGCAAAAGGTGGCTCTGGAGATTCGTGAGGGGCTGCATGAGGATCAGATGCAAAATGTCCGTGTTGCGGACAGTCAAGAATCCTGTCTAGCTAACTTGGCGGTGATTAGCAGTAAGTTCCTCATTCCTTATCGGGGAGTTGGGATTCTAGCCATTATCGGTCCGGTCAATCTGGATTACCAACAGCTAATCAACCAAGTCAATGTAGTCAATCGTGTTTTGACCATGAAGTTGACAGATTTTTACCGCTACCTCAGCAGTAATCATTATGAAGTACATTAAGATTGAAATCATTAAAGGAGGCGAAAATGGCCCAAGATATAAAAAATGAAGAAGTAGAAGAAGTCCAAGAAGAGGAAGTTGTGGAAACGGTAGAAGAAACAACTCCTGAGAAGTCTGAATTGGACTTGGCAAATGAACGTGCAGATGAATTTGAAAACAAATACCTTCGCGCTCATGCAGAAATGCAAAATATCCAACGCCGTGCCAATGAAGAGCGTCAAAACTTGCAACGTTATCGTAGCCAGGACTTAGCAAAAGCAATTCTCCCTTCTTTGGACAACCTTGAGCGTGCACTCGCAGTTGAAGGTTTGACAGACGACGTCAAAAAAGGATTGGAGATGGTGCAAGAAAGCTTGATTCACGCTTTGAAAGAAGAAGGAATCGAAGAAATCGCAGCTGACGGCGAATTTGACCATAACTATCATATGGCCATCCAAACTCTCCCAGCAGACGATGAACACCCAGCAGATACCATCGCCCAAGTCTTCCAAAAAGGCTACAAACTCCATGACCGCATCCTACGCCCAGCCATGGTAGTGGTTTACAACTAGGCAATTCTGACGGTAGCTAAAGCAACTCGTCAGAAAACGGCAATCGCTATGGCGTTTGTTTAGCCTACTTACAAACTCGTCGTCGAAATAAAATCGATTTGACTCCTAGTGTCGCAATTTACATAATAATAGAAAACTTGTCCGAAACGACAATAAACTATGAAGAAAGATAAGAGGCAAGCCGGAGGCTTGCAAGGAAGATATTTCCCACTGTGGTGAAAGTTTCAGTAGCAAAAGCTACTGAAACAGGGGATTTTTGAGACAATAGGCTCAAAAATAAGTGATGAAATCCCGAAGGGAGTTGCTCACGTCCCCACCCACTTAAGGGAAATATCAAAAAATCAAAACTCGAATTAAAATTTAAGGAGAAAAACACATGTCTAAAATTATCGGTATTGACTTAGGTACAACAAACTCAGCAGTTGCAGTTCTTGAAGGAACTGAAAGCAAAATCATCGCAAACCCAGAAGGAAACCGCACAACTCCATCTGTAGTCTCATTCAAAAACGGAGAAATCATCGTTGGTGATGCTGCAAAACGTCAAGCAGTAACAAATCCAGATACAGTCATCTCTATCAAATCTAAAATGGGAACTTCTGAAAAAGTTTCTGCAAATGGAAAAGAATACACTCCGCAAGAAATCTCAGCTATGATTCTTCAATACTTGAAAGGCTACGCTGAAGATTACCTTGGTGAAAAAGTTACTAAAGCAGTTATCACAGTTCCAGCTTACTTCAACGATGCTCAACGTCAAGCAACTAAAGACGCTGGTAAAATCGCTGGTCTTGAAGTAGAACGTATTGTCAACGAACCAACTGCAGCCGCTCTTGCTTACGGTTTGGACAAGACTGACAAAGAAGAAAAAATCTTGGTATTTGACCTTGGTGGTGGTACATTCGACGTCTCTATCCTTGAATTGGGTGACGGTGTCTTCGACGTATTGTCAACTGCAGGGGACAACAAACTTGGTGGTGACGACTTTGACCAAAAAATCATTGACCACTTGGTAGCAGAATTCAAGAAAGAAAATGGTATCGACTTGTCTACTGACAAGATGGCAATGCAACGTTTGAAAGATGCGGCTGAAAAAGCTAAGAAAGACCTTTCTGGTGTAACTTCAACACAAATCAGCTTGCCATTTATCACTGCTGGTGAAGCTGGACCTCTTCACTTGGAAATGACTTTGACTCGTGCGAAATTTGACGATTTGACTCGTGACCTTGTTGAACGTACAAAAGTTCCAGTTCGTCAAGCCCTTTCAGATGCAGGTTTGAGCTTGTCAGAAATCGACGAAGTTATCCTTGTTGGTGGTTCAACTCGTATCCCTGCCGTTGTTGAAGCTGTTAAAGCTGAAACTGGTAAAGAACCAAACAAATCAGTAAACCCTGATGAAGTAGTTGCTATGGGTGCGGCTATCCAAGGTGGTGTGATTACTGGTGATGTCAAAGACGTTGTCCTTCTTGATGTAACACCATTGTCACTTGGTATCGAAACAATGGGTGGTGTCTTCACAAAACTCATCGACCGTAACACAACAATTCCAACATCTAAATCACAAGTCTTCTCAACTGCAGCAGACAACCAACCAGCCGTTGATATCCATGTTCTTCAAGGTGAACGCCCAATGGCAGCAGATAACAAGACTCTTGGACGTTTCCAATTGACTGATATCCCAGCTGCACCTCGTGGAATTCCTCAAATCGAAGTAACATTTGATATCGACAAGAACGGTATCGTGTCTGTTAAGGCTAAAGATCTTGGAACTCAAAAAGAACAAACTATTGTGATCCAATCAAACTCAGGTTTGACTGACGAAGAAATCGACCGCATGATGAAAGATGCAGAAGCAAACGCTGAAGCAGATAAGAAACGTAAAGAAGAAGTTGACCTTCGTAACGAAGTAGACCAAGCAATCTTTGCGACTGAAAAGACTATCAAGGAAACTGAAGGAAAAGGTTTCGACGCAGAACGTGACGCTGCCCAAGCTGCCCTTGATGACCTTAAGAAAGCGCAAGAAGACAACAACTTGGACGAAATGAAAGCAAAACTTGAAGCATTGAACGAAAAAGCTCAAGGACTTGCTGTTAAACTCTATGAACAAGCCGCAGCAGCCCAACAAGCTCAAGCAGGAGCAGAAGGCGCACAAGCAACAGGAAACGCAGGCGATGACGTCGTAGACGGAGAGTTTACTGAAAAGTAAGATGCAAAGCCCGTTAAAACCTCACAGTGAAAATAGGAAATCTGACGCAGAAACTTTAGTTTCTAGGAAGATTTGTCTTTTTCACCAAGAGGTTAGGGCGTGCTCGATTTAGCATTACTAGTTTGATTTTTAAAACTTGAACGTCTTAATGATAGGAAGAAATCCAGAGGTTGCAACCCAGCCTCTGTTTTTCGATAAAATAGAGGATGTTGCGTATGAAAAAAGTACTTTGTGTCATTTATCCTAATTTTTCTCTTTATGAGATAACCACTTTAACAAGTACTTTAGCTCTGTCTTTTTATATCACGATTGATTATGTAGCTTCTGAGAATTCGATGGTGGTCTCTGAGGATGGTTTGTCCTGTCAACCGACGAAAACATTGGATCAGATCCGTATAGAAGATTATTCTTGTGTGATTTTGCCAGGAATGGTAAATATAGGTCCTACTCTACAAGATGAGAAATTGATCTCGTTTTTGAGAAGTCTTAATGAGCAAGATATCCTAATTGCAGCCATTTCTTCAGCGCCCCTTTTATTGGCGAAAGCAGGCTTGTTGAACGACACGAAATTTACAGGTGGAATTTGGCAAAACTTCTTTGACTATTTTGAATTTCTTCCACGTGAGAATTTCCAACCGAAAGTTCTTGTCCAAGATAAACAAATCATTACGGCTATCGGTTTTGCACATCAAGAGTTTGCAAGAAAAGTGATTTTCGGTTTAGGGTTGGCAGAGAATACGGACAATTATTTTAAAGAACAGAACGAGTATGCTGAAGAGGATTTGATATTTACTCTATCAGATGAAGAGTTTAATCAAGTGAAGCAGAGTATAGAAAACAGCCTCTAAAGATTTACATGAAAATTATAGAAAGGAACAAAGAGTGTTCGTAACTGAACACGGGTTCCCAAATTTCTTACTCAATATAAAAGAAAGGAATTGAACCCGACCTAAATTCTCGGAAAAAAGATAAATCTGTCTAGGAGCATCGCTCCAGCGTCAGATTTCCTATTTTTCAGTCGAATTTTACGGTCTTGGTATCTTGTATGAACAATACTGAATTTTATGATCGTCTGGGGGTGTCAAAAAACGCTTCGGCAGACGAGATCAAAAAGGCTTATCGTAAGCTTTCAAAGAAATACCACCCAGATATCAACAAGGAGCCTGGTGCTGAGGAAAAATACAAGGAAGTTCAGGAAGCCTATGAGACTTTGAGTGACGACCAAAAACGGGCTGCCTATGACCAATACGGTGCTGCTGGAGCCAACGGTGGTTTTGGTGGAGCTGGTGGTTTCGGCGGTTTCGATGGGGCAGGAGGCTTCGGTGGTTTTGAAGATATCTTCTCAAGTTTCTTCGGCGGAGGCGGTGCTTCGCGCAATCCAAACGCTCCTCGCCAAGGGGATGACCTCCAGTATCGTGTGAACTTGACCTTTGAAGAAGCTATTTTTGGAGCTGAAAAAGAGGTTAAGTACAATCGTGAAGCAAGCTGTAGTACATGTAATGGTTCAGGTGCTAAGCCAGGAACAAGTCCAGTCACTTGTGGACGCTGTCATGGTGCTGGTGTCATTAACGTCGATACGCAGACTCCTCTTGGTATGATGCGTCGTCAAGTAACCTGTGATGTCTGTCACGGTCGCGGAAAAGAAATCAAAGATCCATGTACAACCTGTCACGGAACAGGTCATGAAAAACAAGCCCATAGCGTACATGTGAAAATCCCTGCTGGTGTAGAAACAGGTCAACAAATTCGCCTAGCTGGTCAAGGTGAAGCAGGATTTAACGGTGGACCTTATGGTGACTTGTACGTGGTAGTTTCTGTGGAAGCCAGCGATAAGTTTGAACGTGAAGGAACCACTATCTTCTACAGTCTCAACCTCAACTTTGTCCAAGCAGCTCTTGGTGATACAGTTGATATCCCAACTGTTCACGGTGATGTTGAATTGGTTATCCCAGAGGGAACTCAGACTGGTAAGAAATTCCGCCTACGTGGCAAAGGAGCTCCGAGCCTTCGTGGCGGTGCGGTTGGTGACCAATACGTTACTGTCAATGTTGTAACACCGACAGGCTTGAACGACCGCCAAAAAGCAGCCTTGAAAGAATTCGCAGCTGCAGGTGATTTAAAAGTCAATCCAAAGAAAAAGGGCTTCTTTGACCATATTAAAGATGCCTTTGAAGGAGAATAACACAAAAAGAGCCGTTGGGCTCTTTTTACTTTATTCTTTGTAATGTTAGCATTGGAACAATCACTCATCGGCTGATTTTCTATCAGACCTTTGCTTGAGCAAGCCAGCTGCATCCATATCTTGGATGAGTTGCTTGATTTCCGCTTCTTTACCAGGCTTAATGGTAACGGTATCAATATGGTTGATTGCAGAGTTATCCTGAATATCCACTAAAGTCAAGGCTTTTTCATAGAATGCAATTCCCTTTTTTAGACTTTCCTGATCCTTCCAATATAGAACTGAGTAATCAGGATTTGGTTTCTTTCCGATTTCTTGTAAATAATTCCTACTTTCCTTCTTTAAAAATTGCAATAAACCATGATTGAACAAGTTATCCCCTACTTTATAGTAGGAGATATCTCCAGTCTGTAGGACATAGACTTCGAGTTGGTTTTTGGTGAGATTTGGACTTTCTTTTAAGACGGGATGGCTATTGATGACCTCATCTGAGAAAGTAACATAAAAATTTAAGCCCCCACCCTCGTATTTATATCTTCCATTTGATTTTACTTTCTTAGGAGGCATGTCAAGGGAGGTAAAGATTTGTTTGAGGGCGTTATTTCCCTTGTGAATGTCAATCGGTGAGGCTCTGAAGGTAAAGAATAGTAGTAGAAATGCTAGGGCGGCAAGAAGGGTAAGGCAACCACAAGGGATCAGGATGATCTTAGCCAGATCTTTTAAGAAGTTTTTCATGATTATTCCCTTTCTATTCTGTTAGGATCTAGTAATCCCAAATGTAGCTAAGGGGATTCCAGTAAAGTTGGAGACTTTCATTTCCTTGCTTTTTCTTCTTGGAGAAGCGCCATTCGAGTCTGGATATCCTTTTCCAAGACCTTAAACTTGTAAGTCAGCTCTTCTTGGTATTCCTTGATGAGTTCTTTTTGCTGGTCAATGATTTGCAGGCTGTTTTGGATAATATCCACATCATCCTTGATAGCTTGAACGCGGTCAGTGGTATTCAAGACTTCATCTGTGATGATTTGGCGATTTTTTGTGATCAGATAACTTCCAGCTGCAGCTCCTGCAAATAGCAGTAGATTGGATAATTTCATAGCAACTCCTTAGGCATTTTTGATAGTTTCAGCGACTTGAGCAAGTTTGTCAAAGTCTGGTTCGTGGGCGATAAAATCAATCTTGAGGTCATCGTCGGCACTATAGCGAGGCACGAGGTGAACGTGGGTATGAAAGACTGTTTGACCAGCGACTTCTTCACAGTTGGCAATGATATTCATGCCAGCAGCCTTGGTAGCTTTCATGACTTTTTGAGCTACTTTTGGTACTTGGGCAAAGAGTTGGCTGGCGCTCGTAGCGTCCATTTCCAAAAGATTGCGATAGTGCTCTTTTGGTACGACCAAGGTGTGTCCTGGTGTTACTTGAGAGATATCAAGAAAGGCAAGAACCTGATCATCTTCATATACTTTTGATGCAGGAATTTCCCCTGCGATGATTTTACAAAAAATGCAATCTGACATAAAATCTACCTCTACTGTATTGAATTTTGATATAATATAGCTACATTATACCAGATTTGGAGAAAATATGTTAGAAATAAAAAACCTGACAGGTGGCTATGTTCATGTCCCTGTCTTGAAAGATGTGTCTTTTACTGTTGAAAGTGGGCAGTTGGTCGGTCTGATTGGTCTCAATGGTGCTGGAAAATCGACGACTATTAATGAGATTATTGGTCTATTGACACCTTATAGCGGTTCGATCAATATCAATGGTTTGACTTTGCAAAAAGATGCGACTAACTACCGCAAGCAAATTGGCTACATCCCAGAAACGCCTAGCTTGTATGAGGAATTGACCCTCAGAGAGCATATCGAAACGGTTGCTATGGCTTATGGTATTGAGCAAAAAGTGGCTTTTGACCGAGTAGAGCCTTTGTTAAAAATGTTCCGTCTGGACCAGAAATTAGACTGGTTCCCTGTTCATTTTTCAAAAGGGATGAAGCAGAAGGTCATGATTATCTGTGCTTTTGTGGTGGATCCAAGTCTTTTCATCGTGGATGAACCTTTCCTTGGTCTTGATCCGCTGGCTATTGCGGACTTGATTCAGCTTTTGGAAGTGGAAAAGCAAAAGGGTAAGTCCATTCTCATGAGTACCCACGTGCTGGATTCGGCGGAGAAGATGTGTGATGCCTTTGTCATTCTCCACAAGGGAGAGGTGCGTGCCAAGGGAAATCTCCTGCAACTGCGCGAAGCCTTTGATATGCCTGAGGCTAGTTTGAATGATATTTACTTGGCTCTGACCAAAGAGGAGGAGCTATGAAAGACTTGTTTTTAAAGAGAAAGCAGGCTTTTCGTAAGGAGTGTGTCGGTTATCTGCGCTATGTTCTCAATGACCACTTTGTCTTGTTCCTGCTTGTCCTGCTGGGCTTTCTAGCCTTCCAGTACAGTCAAGTCTTGCAACATTTTCCTGAAAATCATTGGCCTATCCTTTTGTTTGTAGGTATTACCTCTGTTTTGCTTTTGCTTTGGGGTGGGATTGCCACTTATATGGAGGCACCTGACAAGCTCTTTCTCTTGGTTGGAGAAGAGGATATCAAGCTCCACCTCAAGCGTCAAACTGGCATTTCCCTAGTCTTTTGGCTCTTTGTCCAGACTCTTTTCTTGCTGTTATTTGCGCCCTTATTTTTAGCCATGGGTTATGGCTTGCCAGTTTTTCTGGTCTATGTGCTCCTATTGGGGGTAGGGAAATATCTGCTCTTTCGTCAAAAGGCCAGCAAATTTTTCACTGAAACTGGTCTCAACTGGGACTTTGTCATTTCCCAAGAAAGCAAGCGCAAGCAAGTCTTGCTTCGTTTCTTTGCTCTATTTACGCAGGTTAAGGGGATTTCAAACAGCGTCAAGCGTCGTGCCTATCTGGACTTTATCCTAAAGGCTGTTCAGAAGGTGTCTGGGAAGATTTGGCAAAATCTCTATCTGCGTTCTTATTTGCGAAATGGAGATCTCTTTGCGCTCAGTCTCCGTCTGCTCTTGCTTTCCTTGCTGGCGCAGGTTTTTATCAATCAAGCTTGGATTGCGACAGCAGTGGTAATTCTTTTTAACTACCTCTTGCTCTTCCAGTTGCTGGCCCTCTATCATGCCTTTGACTACCAGTATTTGACTCAACTTTTTCCGCTGGACAAGGGGCAAAAGGAAAAAGGCTTGCAGGCGGTAGTCCGAGGATTGACCAGTTTTGTTTTACTTGTGGAATTAGTTGTTGGGTTGATTACCTTCCAAGAAAAACTAGCCCTTCTAGCCTTACTAGGAGCTGGTTTGGTTTTAATAGTCTTGTACCTACCTTATCAGGTGAAACGTCAGATGCAGGATTAAAACTTGCTTATATGGCACTAAAAAGAAGTTGAGTTCAGTTTGTCTCAACTTCTTTTATTTTCTACAAGATAATGGTTGGTCCGTAGAGACTCAACTTGGTCTTGACCTGGTCAAAGTGGAAGCGGTCATAGGCCCGCCAAGCGGCACGAGTAGGAGCATCTGGTTCAAGAGCGCTGAGTCCCATGAGAAGACTGGAAGTCTGGTAAAATTTTTCCAGTTCAATCAAGACTCGATTATCCACTGTCTCAGCCTTGGCTAGAAAACCAAGAATAGAGTTTAATTGCTCCTGAAAGCGGACGTCGTCAGCGGTTACCTGTTTGCATGATTGGTAGGCTTTATTTAAGTCAGTAATCAAAGCCTGAGCTCTTTTGATAGGGTCTGCATCTGTCATGAAAATTCCTCCTTTAATCTGGCTGCTAGTCTTGATTCTAGCAATTGTGTTTTGATACTGTCAGTTTATCACTTTTATCTCCTTTTTTATCTACAAATCTTTAATTGTTCTTGAAATTTCCTGAATGGTACTGTTAAAATTTTATGATAAAATAGTGGTAAGATTATCATGCTTATTTGAGGAACAAGATACCTTTCAGGAGCGTTGAAGGCCTGTTTAGGATTTGGTGGGCTTGTATCAAAGTATTTTTGCTATTCTCTTTTTAGGAAGAAATTGAAACAAGGAGAGTAAGAAGATGAGAATATTTGTTTTAGAAGATGATTTTTCCCAACAAGCTAGAATTGAAACGACGATTGAGAAACTTTTGAAGGAACATCAGATCACTCCCAGCTCTTTTGAAGTTTTTGGTAAGCCAGACCAGCTGCTGGCAGAGGTGCATGAGAAGGGGGCCCATCAGCTATTCTTTTTGGATATTGAGATTCGAAATGAGGAGATGAAGGGGCTGGAAGTGGCTAGAAAGATTCGGGATCGGGATCCTTATGCCTTGATAGTCTTTGTGACGACTCACTCGGAGTTTATGCCCCTGTCCTTTCGTTACCAAGTGTCTGCTTTGGACTACATTGATAAGGCCCTTTCGGCAGAGGAGTTTGAATCTCGGATCGAGACAGCCCTCCTCTATGCCAATAGTCAAGACAGTAAAAGTCTGGCGGAAGATTGCTTTTACTTTAAATCAAAATTTGCCCAATTCCAGTATCCTTTTAAAGAGGTTTACTATCTCGGAACGTCGCCCAGAGCCCATCGTGTTATTCTCTATACTAAGACGGATAGGCTGGAATTTACAGCGAGTTTAGAGGAGGTTTTCAAGCAGGAGCCCCGTCTCTTGCAGTGCCATCGCTCTTTTCTCATCAATCCTGCCAATGTGGTTCGTTTGGATAAGAAAGAAAAACTTCTTTACTTTCCCAATGGTGGAAGCTGTATGATCGCGCGTTATAAGGTCAGGGAAGTGTCTGAAGCTATCAATAACTTGCATTGAGCTAGGAGAGTTTATGAATATTGCTTGGATATTATTGTATACGCTTATTACTCATGGACTAGAAATTGTCATTTTCTTTAAGGTGGATGGAATTGGTCTCACTTTTGAGAGGATTTTTAAAGCCTTTCTTTTTAAGATACTGTTGGCCTTTGTTTTTTTAATGATTGGCTATATGGTAGGAGATAGTTTCCTATTTTATTTTATGGAACCCTTGTACGGTATAGGCTTGTCTTTCTTACTGTTAAGAGGGCTTCCTAAAAAACTTCTCTTCTTTTATGGTCTCTTTCCAATGATATTGGTGAATCTCTTTTATAGAGGGGTCTCCTATTTTGTGCTTCCATTTTTGGGACAAGAAATTGTAGATAAAGATAGCAATCCTATCTTTTTATTGATGATGATATTCGTTTGCTTCATAGTTTTAGTCTTTTTGAAATGGTTGGACTATGATTTCACTAAGTTGAGAAAGGAGATTCTCGATAAAGGTTTTCAAAAATCTCTGACTACGATTAACTGGATAATGGGGGGCTACTATCTAGTGATGCAAAGTCTGTCTTTCTTTGAATATGAACAAGGTATTCAATCAACGACTGTTCGCCATCTGATTCTAGTGTTTTACCTTCTCTTTTTTATGGGGATGATCAAGAAATTGGATACCTATTTGAAGGAAAAACTTCATGAGAGACTGGACCAAGAGCAGGCCTTGCGCTACAGAGATATGGAACGCTATAGTCGGCATATAGAGGAGCTTTACAAGGAAGTGCGGAGTTTTCGCCATGATTATAGCAACCTCTTGACTAGTTTACGTCTGGGCATTGAAGAGGAGGATATGGAGCAGATAAAAGAGGTCTACGACTCGGTCTTAAAGGATTCCAGTGAAAAATTGCAGGACAGCAAATATGACCTGGGCAGATTAGTGAATATTCGTGATAAAGCCCTCAAAAGTCTCCTAGCAGGAAAGTTTCTAAAAGCCAGAGATAAGAAGATTGTCTTTAATGTCGAAGTTCCTGAGGAGATTCAGGTCGAGGGAATGAGACTGCTTGATTTTCTAACCATTGTGTCTATCCTTTGTGACAATGCTATTGAAGCTAGTGTAGAGGCCAGTCAACCTCATGTTTCAATCGCCTTTTTAAAAAATGGAGCACAGGAGACCTTTATTATCGAAAACTCCATCAAAGAAGAGGGCATCGATATTTCTGAAATCTTCTCCTTTGGAGCCAGTTCTAAAGGGGAGGAGAGAGGAGTTGGTCTCTATACCGTCGTGAAAATTGTGGAAAGCCATCCCAATACCAGTCTAAATACTACCTGCCAAAATCAAGTCTTTCGTCAGGTACTTACTGTGGTACATGCAGAATGATAAAAAATAAGACCGAGAGTTCTTGTTTCTCGGTCTGTATGGTTGAATAGTTAATCAAATTAGTTTTGAGTTACAGTAAATTGCTTGTATGAAATAATTTTCTCTATCATCAACTATCGGGAGAGGTTTCTAACTTTTGAAATCTAATTCTGCTATATCTACTTTTTATTTTTAGTTTTTAATAATCCTATTATAGATAGAGTTATTAAAGTTATAGACATTAAACTGCTAAAAATAAATACTTTTGATGTTAATCCAATAGAAAATAGTAATATTCCATAAAAAATATTGGATATATAATAAATCTTACTCTTCATGATTACTTGCCTCCGAATATAGATTTTTGCCGTATTACAAATGTGACAAGTTTAGTATAGCACTGTTTTTAAAAAAATTTCATCCAAATCTTGAATGGTTATTGAAACATCTTGAATTGAACAAAGAACTTTCTCCTTACCAAAATAACGAATATCATTCATAAACCGAAAAATAATATATGTTATCATTATTTTTTGCTATAATGGTTAATGAGCTTACCATTCTTGTCTTCAATAAAAAATCAGTATTTGAAGAAAACTAGGAAACTAGTTATAGACAGTACTGCTTTACGGCGAGATGGTGTTGCAATAGTTTGAAGAATATTTCTTGGGTTCGAAACAAAATGCCATAGTATATGAGGTATCCTATATGAATAAGAAATCCTTTTTTATCATCTGTTCTACGTTGATTATAGCATCGAATCTTCTCATGATTTCCGTGGTGAACAAGGGAGAAGAAACGGGGGGCAATCTGTTTGTGATTGCTATAGCCTGTGTTTTGCTACCAGCCTTTTTATATGCGGTTGAAAATCAACTGACTTCATTGGTAAGAGTAGAATCAATACTACTGATTCAGTTGACAGTTATATCCCTACTCCGTCTTATCAACAGAATAGGGAGTACGCCTGAAATCTTCAACATTATCATTACCCTTATCGCTTTGGCAAGTGGGACAGCTGCTATCCTTGTTGCGATTATGAGAATATATGAGAACATACGGAAGTGAGGGTGAGTAGTTTTCTATTTTGTATTTTCACATTGTCAAGTTCCCCCAGGGCAAGTATGTTTTTCATGCTTGCTTTTTTAAATTTTTTACAATTCAAGATGTTTTGATGACCATTTATGATTTGGATGGAAAACTTTAAAAAATAGTAGTATACTAACCTTATTAAGGTTGCAATAGGACGAAAATAAAAAGAGTATTCCTCGTGAATGCAAAAACAATGTTACAATTGGCTATTATGGTTGCTTAAAGACTTGAGCTTGTATGTAGAGGAGCTGTACTTGGAGGTAATTATGGATTTCAAAAGTCTTCTTATTGCTTTTGTTGTTGGTATGTTTGTTTCTTTTATTACTTCTTTAATTAGGGAAAAATTTTTAAAATCTCCAAAGAAGAATAAAGATAGATCTAATTAGATAAAAAGATTTTTTATCGCTGGTTTAATCTACAGTGGAGTTTCTTTAATATTGTTTAGCCTGTCAAAATGATATGTGATAGCAGGATAAAAAATCTACAAATTAAGTTGGTATCAATATGGTGTAAAGGGCAAGTATGTTTTTCATGCTTGCTTTTTTTAATTTTTTACAATTCAAGATGTTTTGATGACCATTTATGATTTGAGTGATCCAAGGTCAAAATGAGTGCTATACTAGCAGTGTAAAGGTTGTAGCTCAACTAAGATAAAGCATACATTTAGGAGGAAATTTTATGAAGACAAAAATATTGATCATTCTCGTTCTGTATCTGATCATGTCTATCCTTCTTTATCCGCTTAGGGAGAGTATTTGGTATCATCTATTTTATACCATAGCCTATATGATTGCGGTTATGATCTATCTTGCTTTAACTAAAAAGAAAGGAGCAAAGAAATGAAAACTTTTCTTGCTAAAAAACGGAACATCTTCCTTGCGAGATTGTTCCTAGGTCAGTTGCCCTTGCTTGTCTCTACTTATCTATTTCTATCTCGTCAGTTTTTAAATTTTTCCTTGGTTTTCCAATTTCTTTTAGTGGTTATTAACTTGGCTTCTATTTTGGTCACTGTTTACCTCACTAGAGAAATGAGGATAAGAAAGTTTGAAGATGATGATTTGGTTAGTCCTAGAACCAATCAACTCATGTTCATCGGCTTGACAGGCTTTATGTCTATTATTTGTTTGTATAGAGGTATCACAGCAGGAGAATTCTATCAACAATTAATTGCCTATATTGGCGCTATTCTCTGCTTGCTTATTATGCTTCTACTCATTTGGGGCTTGAAGTATTATAAAAAGTAGAGGCTAATGCAGTTTTTGCAATTCAAGATGTCTCGATGACAATTTAAGATTTGGATGAAAAACTTTAACAAATAGTGCTATACTGAAATTGTCAAAGTTGCAACGGGTGCTGCTACATTCTGTTAAAAATCGCTCTTAATTGATAATCTGGATTTGTTAGGAAAGGAGTAAATAATTATGGATAAGAAAAAGATAGTTTCGACTATACTATGTATAGTATTTCTTGTAGTGTCAGTGGATAATTTTTTTAGAGACTTAACCCCGTTATTGTTCATTTTAAATATTATTGGCCTAACTTGTTTTTTAGTGTTAACATACACTAACATAAAAGAGATGCTCTTAAATATACGTAAATGATGATTTGGTTAGTCCTAGAACAAATCAACTTATGTTTATCGGTTTGACAGGTTTTATGTCTATTATTTGTTTGTATAGGGGTATCACAGCAGGAGAATCCTATCAACAATTAATTGCCTATATTGGCACTATTCTCTGCTTGCTTATCATGCTTCTGCTCATTTGGGGATTGAAGTATTATAAAAAGTAGGGGCTAATGAAGTTTTTGTTATGAATACAAAAACGATGTCACAATTTGAAATGATGGATGCTGAGATGCTTGCGAAAGTTGAAGGAGGGTTCGGAGGTTGGGGAGATGTGCTTTCTGGTTTATTGGGTGGGCTAGCACCTTCTCCAATTTTGGATCAATTAAATGGTAAGTGGCCTATTATACATCTTTCAAAACCATGTAGTCCTTATGGTATAGGGGGAACTCCAAACTCATGTAATGGTATTTAAAAAGGATTGAAGATATGAAGGCAAAATATGGGAATCAAATTGTTGATGTTTGGGAAATTGGTCAAGCAACTCCTAAACCAAGTTGGGTAGAGGAAGCTTTTCAAAAAAATTATATGGTTTGGTTGGATAATCATGTGCGCATTTTAATGGCAGGTCTTAACACTTCTCTCGCAACGAATATCAAGTTTGGTTTAGTTGGAACAGTTGGAGGAGGATTCGCTGGTTATGGGATGTATGTTCTTGGTTATCCAGGTGATTATATAGATATCACCAATCATAGAGTTGTTTCTGCTAAAACATTTCACAAAAGTTATCAAATTTTAGAAAATGATTAGATATCATTTAATTGTAATGGAGAAAGCAATGAAAAAACATCCTATTCTTTTCAAAGCGAGTGCAATTCTTTCTTATTTGTTTCTGTTTTTCGGACTGTTTTGGACAACCCAATTTTGGAGCAATTATTGGGAGTTCTCGTCTTGGGTAGGAAATCTTATCTGGATTCGAAACATCATCAGCCTTCTCTTTATCAGCTTGATGGTTTGGATTTTGGTCAGGTCGGGCCATGCTTATCTCTTTCGCATCCCTAGGAAAAAGTGGTTGAGTTATTAGGTTCTGACGGTGTTAGCAGCTGTCGTGCTGATATGCTTTAACTATCTGACAGCTAAACACGTTCAGGGGACCAATGAAGGTTGGAATTTGTTTATTGCCTATAGCGAGACAAATTTTGCGGAGTTTGGTGTTTACCTAACCTTAATCGTACTAGGACCTCTGATGGAAGAATTGGTATGTAGGGGACTGCTTCAACATGCCTTCTTTAAGAATTCGAGGTGGAGGCTGGATCTTCTCTTTCCTTCATTCTTATTTGCCTTGCCCCACTTTTCTAGCTTGCCAAGTTTCGCAGATATTTTTGTCTATACGGCAGTGGGTTGTCTATATGCCTGGCTGACACGTTATACGAAGAGTATCTATCCTTCTTATTCGATTCATATTGTTAATAATATCATCGCAAACTTACCATTTTTGCTCACTTTTCTACACAGGGTCCTGGGCTAAAAAACCAGAAGACTTGCTTTTCAGCCATAGAGGAGGTCATCATGTATAAACACTTATTTTTCCTAGATTCAAAAACCTTAGACTGGTTGACACCTTATATTCTGGTCTTGGCTTCTGACACCATTGCTTTTAATGTTTTTGTGCTAACCTTTGTATCTGTGGTGGTCTTTTATTTCCTAAATCCCATGTTATCTTTAATGGCTATCTTCTTAGGGGCTGGCTATGTGGTCGGATTTTGGTTGCTAAAATGGTTTGTTTTGGAAAGGTTAGAGTTAAAGGATGACTTGTAGGGAAGTTTGTTTGTTGAGGAGGCTAGTTTTATGGAGTTTTTTGATAAATTTCATGCCTTTTGTTTTGGATTTTTAGTACTACTAATCGTCATTACAGTTCCTTATACGATTAACCACGGGGATTTTTTTCAAAATGAATCTGAATTGATTATTGTAAGTCTTCTTGTAACTTCGCTGAGTGTTACTTATGCTAGAAAGTTTGAAATGATTTCTTTTGGGATGTTAAGCAAGAAAGACCTTTTGCTTTTCATTGCAATCTTTCTTCTAAGTGTACTTGAGACGCTGGTTTATATTCATTTCTTCGCTGTTTCTTCTGGCGCGGGAGTTCAACACTTGGCGGAAGTCAGCAGAGGAATTTCTCTGTCTTTGATTTTGACTTCCTCAGTTTTTGGACCCATCCAGGAGGAACTCATTTTCAGAGGACTTCTTCAAGGTGCCGTTTTTGACAATTCTTGGTTAGGGCTTGTGCTAACTTCCTCTCTCTTTTCTTTCATGCATGGACCTTCTAATGTCCCTTCATTTATTTTTTATCTACTTGGGGGCTTGTTGCTGGGCTTTGCTTATAAAAAGAGCCAAAACCTATGGGTTTCTACTCTAGTTCACATGTTTTACAATGCTTGGCCACTCTTATATTATTTATAAAAATCATGAAAAGGTAAGCAGAAGACGGTGCTTACCTTTTTCAAGTTATAATGATAGCCTGAGCCGATTGAGATGCTTTTCTTTGAGAATCGGGCGTGGAGCGGTTGACGAATAGGCCAAAAACTAGTAGAATAGTAAGGAAACTTTATACGGAGGAAAGAAATGGATTTGGGTGATAATGAGCTAACACTGACTCCCATACCTGGGAAAAGTGGCAAGGCTTATATGGGTAGCTATCCTGATGGGAAGCGCATCTTTGTAAAAATGAACACCTCTCCAATCCTACCTGGTCTAGCTAGAGAACAAATTGCTCCACAATTATTATGGAGTCGCCGTTTGGCAGATGGGCGTGATATGTGTGCTCAAGAATGGTTGACAGGCAAGATATTGACCCCCTATGATATGAATCGTAAACAAATCGTCAATATTTTAACCCGTCTTCATCGCTCACGTCCGTTGATGACACAGTTGAGTCGTTTGGGATATGCCATGGAAACACCTGTAGATTTACTGCAGTCTTGGCAAGAAACGGCTCCAGATGCTTTGCGTAAAAATCATTTTATCAGTGAAGTGATGGCTGATTTACGTCAGACTATTCCAGGATTTAGAGAGGACCATGCGACCATTGTCCATGGAGATGTACGACATAGTAATTGGATTGAGACAGATAGTGGCTTGATTTATTTGGTGGATTGGGATTCGGTTCGCTTGACCGACCGCATGTTTGATGTGGCCCATATGCTCTGCCATTATATTCCAGAACATCAGTGGAAGGAATGGTTGACCTACTACGGTTACAAGTACAATCAAACGGTATTAAATAAATTGTATTGGTACGGTCAATTGTCTTATTTGAGCCAGATTTCCAAGTATTATATGAACCAAGATTTAGAAAATGTCAATCGGGAGATTCATGGCTTGCGCCACTTCCGAGACAAGTATGGAAAGAGAAGATGAGAGTTAGAAATCGTAAAGGGGCGACAGAATTACTAGAGGCAAATCCCCAGTATGTGGTCCTCAATCCCTTAGAAGCAAAGGGAAAATGGCGGGACTTGTTTGGCAATGATAATCCCATTCATGTGGAAGTTGGAAGTGGAAAGGGTGCCTTTGTTTCAGGTATGGCCAAGCAAAACCCTGACATCAACTATATCGGGATTGATATTCAAAAGTCTGTTTTGAGCTACGCTTTGGACAAGGTGCTTGAAGTTGGAGTACCGAATATCAAGCTTTTATGGGTAGATGGTTCTGACTTGACTGACTACTTTGAAGACGGTGAGATTGATCGCTTGTATCTGAACTTTTCAGATCCTTGGCCTAAAAAACGCCATGAAAAGCGTCGTTTGACCTACAAGACCTTCTTGGATACCTTCAAACGTATCTTGCCTGAAAATGGAGAAATTCATTTCAAAACGGATAACCGTGGCTTGTTTGAGTACAGTTTAGTGAGCTTTTCTCAGTATGGCATGAAGCTCAATGGTGTCTGGCTTGATTTACATGCCAGTGATTTTGAAGGCAATGTCATGACTGAATATGAGCAAAAATTCTCCAACAAGGGGCAAGTTATCTACCGAGTTGAGGCAGAATTTTAAGAAATATCCTGAAATCAGGCTGTATAAGTGCTTTTGCTTTACATAAGTTGGCAAACGTGCTATACTAAGAGTAAGAATATGAAAAGTGAGGCGGGGAAATATCTTCGCCTCTTGCTTATGAGGAGGTGGACGCAATCGCAACAATCGTAGAATTAGTCAGAGAAGTTGTAGAACCTGTCATAGAAGCGCCTTTCGAACTCGTGGATATCGAGTATGGAAAGATTGGCAGTGACATGATTCTCAGTATTTTTGTAGATAAACCTGAAGGAATTACCTTGAACGACACGGCAGACTTGACAGAAATTATCAGTCCTGTCCTAGACACCATCAAGCCAGATCCCTTCCCAGAACAATATTTCCTAGAAATCACCAGTCCAGGCTTGGAACGTCCTTTAAAAACCAAGGATGCCGTTGCTGGAGCGGTTGGGAAATACATCCATGTCGGGCTCTACCAAGCCATCGATAAGCAAAAGGTCTTTGAAGGAACCTTGTTAGCCTTTGAAGAGGACGAGTTGACCATGGAATATATGGACAAGACGCGTAAGAAAACCGTCCAAATTCCATACAGTTTAGTATCAAAAGCACGTTTAGCAGTTAAATTATAGAAAAAGAAAGGATAGCTTTTGAGGATTCAAAAGTGAAGAAAACATGAGTAAAGAAATGCTAGAGGCCTTCCGCATTTTGGAAGAAGACAAGGGAATCAAAAAAGAAGATATCATCGACGCAGTAGTAGAGTCGCTTCGTTCCGCTTATCGCAGACGCTATGGTCAATCAGACAGCGTAGCTATTGACTTTAACGAAAAAACAGGTGACTTTACAGTTTATACTGTCCGTGAAGTGGTTGATGAAGTATTTGATAGCCGTTTGGAAATCAGCTTGAAAGATGCTCTTGCCATTAATTCAGCCTATGAACTTGGTGATAAAATCAAGTTTGAAGAAGCACCTGCTGAGTTTGGTCGTGTAGCAGCCCAATCTGCCAAACAAACCATCATGGAAAAAATGCGCAAGCAAACACGTGCCATCACTTACAATACTTACAAAGAACATGAGCAAGAAATCATGTCTGGTACAGTAGAACGCTTTGACAACCGCTTTATCTATGTCAACCTCGGCAGCATCGAAGCCCAATTGTCAAAACAAGACCAAATTCCTGGTGAAGTTTTTGCTTCTCATGATCGTATTGAAGTTTATGTCTACAAGGTTGAAGACAACCCTCGTGGTGTGAACGTCTTTGTTAGCCGTAGCCATCCAGAAATGATCAAACGCTTGATGGAGCAAGAAATTCCAGAAGTTTATGATGGAACTGTTGAAATCATGAGCGTGGCTCGTGAAGCTGGTGACCGTACTAAGGTTGCCGTTCGTAGCCATAATCCAAACGTGGACGCTATCGGTACAATCGTTGGACGTGGTGGTGCTAATATTAAGAAGATTACTAGCAAATTCCATCCAGCTCGCTACGATGCCAAGAGCGACCGTATGGTCCCAATCGAAGAAAACATCGACGTTATCGAGTGGGTAGCAGATCCAGCTGAATTTATCTACAATGCCATCGCTCCTGCTGAGGTTGACCAAGTTATCTTTGACGAAAACGACAGCAAACGTGCCTTGGTGGTTGTTCCAGATAACAAGCTTTCTCTTGCCATCGGTCGTCGTGGGCAAAACGTTCGCTTGGCAGCTCACTTGACTGGTTACCGTATCGATATCAAGTCTGCTAGCGAATTTGAAGCCATGGAAGAAGCTGGTTCGGTAGATTTGGAAGCAGAAAACGATACTGTAGAAGAATAAAAGCTGCTAGAGGAGGGAAAGATGAAAACGAGAAAAATCCCTTTGCGCAAGTCTGTTGTGTCCAATGAAGTGATTGATAAGCGGGATTTGCTCCGTATTGTTAAGAACAAGGAAGGACAAGTCTTTATCGATCCGACAGGCAAGGCCAATGGCCGTGGCGCTTATATCAAGCTAGACAATAAAGAAGCCCTAGAGGCTAAAAAGAAGAAGGTCTTTAACCGCAGCTTTAATATGGAAGTTGAAGAAAGCTTTTATGACGAGTTGATCGCTTATGTGGATCACAAAGTGAAAAGAAGAGAGTTAGGACTTGAATAAGCAAAAGATAAGCAATCTCTTGGGACTCGCTCAGCGAGCAGGCCGAATCATATCGGGTGAAGAATTGGTCGTTAAGGCCATTCAAGACGGCAAGGCCAAGTTGGTCTTTCTAGCCCATGATGCTGGCCCCAATCTGACCAAGAAGATTCAAGATAAAAGTCAGTATTATCAAGTAGAAATTGTAACCGTGTTTTCAACACTGGAATTAAGCATAGCAGTCGGGAAATCAAGAAAGGTTTTGGCTGTAACAGATGCTGGATTTACAAAGAAAATGAGGTCTCTTATGGAATAGAAGAGGAGGACATGATTTGTCTAAGAAAAGATTGTACGAAATCGCAAAAGAACTTGGAAAAGAAAGTAAAGAAGTTGTAGCGCGTGCAAAAGAGTTGGGCTTGGATGTGAAAAGCCACTCATCAAGTGTGGAAGAAGCTGTCGCTGCAAAAATCGCTGCTAGCTTTAAGCCTGCTGCTCCGAAAGCAGAAACAAAACCTGCAGCACCAAAAGCAAGTGCAGAAAAGAAAGCCGAAAAATCTGAGCCAGCTAAACCAGCTGTAGCCAAGGAAGAGGCAAAACCCGCTGAGCCAGTTGCTCCTAAAGCAGAAAAAGTAGCAGCGAAACCACAAAGCCGTAATTTCAAGGCTGAGCGTGAAGCTCGTGCCAAAGAGCAGGCAGAACGACGCAAGCAAAACAAGGGCAATAACCGTGACCAACAACAAAACGGCAACCGTCAGAAAAATGACGGCCGTAATGGTGGAAAACAAGGTCAAGGCAACCGCGACAATCGTCGCTTTAATGATCAAGCTAAGAAACAGCAAGGTCAGCAAAATCGTGGAAACGATCGCCGTCAACAAGAGGACAAACGTCCAAATCAAGCGGCTCCACGCATTGACTTTAAAGCCCGTGCAGCAGCCCTAAAGGCAGAGCAAAACGCAGAGTACGCTCGTTCAAGCGAGGAACGTTTCAAGCAGACTCAGGCTGCCAAAGAAGCCTTGGCTCAAGCTAACAAACGCAAGGAACCAGAGGAAATCTTTGAAGAAGCTGCTAAGTTAGCTGAACAAGCGCAACAAGCACAGCAAGTTAAAGCAGTGGTTGAAGTCGTCCCTGAGAAAAAAGAACCTGCAGTGGATACACGTCGTAAAAAACAAGCTCGACCAGACAAAAATCGTGACGATTATGATCACGAAGAAGATGGTCCTAGAAAACAACAAAAGAATCGAAGTAGTCAAAATCAAGTGAGAAATCAAAAGAATAGTAACTGGAATAATAACAAGAAGAACAAAAAAGGCAATAACAAGAACAATCGTAATCAGGCTCCAAAACCTGTTACAGAACGTAAATTCCATGAATTGCCAACAGAATTTGAATATACAGATGGTATGACCGTTGCGGAAATCGCAAAACGTATCAAACGTGAACCAGCTGAAATCGTTAAGAAACTCTTTATGATGGGCGTCATGGCCACACAAAACCAATCTTTGGATGGAGAAACCATTGAACTCCTCATGGTGGATTATGGTATCGAAGCCAAACAAAAGGTTGAAGTGGATAATGCCGACATCGAACGTTTCTTTGTCGAAGATGGTTATCTTAATGAAGATGAATTGGTTGAGCGTCCACCAGTTGTAACTATCATGGGACACGTTGACCACGGTAAAACAACCCTATTGGATACCCTTCGTAATTCTCGTGTTGCAACAGGAGAAGCAGGTGGTATCACTCAGCATATCGGTGCCTACCAAATCGTTGAAAATGGCAAGAAAATCACCTTCCTTGATACACCAGGACACGCGGCCTTTACGTCGATGCGTGCGCGTGGTGCTTCTGTTACCGATATTACTATCTTGGTCGTAGCGGCAGATGACGGGGTTATGCCTCAGACTATCGAAGCCATCAACCACTCAAAAGCGGCTAACGTTCCAATCATTGTAGCTATTAACAAGATTGATAAACCAGGTGCTAACCCAGAACGCGTTATCGGTGAATTGGCAGAGCATGGTGTTATGTCAACAGCTTGGGGTGGAGATTCTGAATTTGTTGAAATTTCAGCTAAGTTCAACCAAAATATCGAAGAATTGTTGGAAACAGTCCTTCTTGTGGCTGAAATCCAAGAACTCAAGGCAGACCCAACAGTGCGTGCGATCGGTACAGTTATCGAAGCGCGCTTGGATAAAGGAAAAGGTGCGGTCGCAACCCTTCTTGTTCAACAAGGTACCTTGAATGTCCAAGATCCAATCGTTGTCGGAAATACCTTCGGTCGTGTCCGTGCTATGACCAACGACCTTGGTCGTCGTGTTAAGGTTGCTGGACCATCAACACCAGTTTCAATCACAGGTTTGAACGAAGCGCCAATGGCGGGTGACCACTTTGCTGTTTACGAAGATGAAAAATCTGCGCGTGCAGCAGGTGAAGAACGTGCCAAACGTGCCCTCATGAAACAACGTCAAGCTACCCAACGTGTCAGCCTTGAAAACCTCTTTGATACCCTTAAAGCTGGTGAGCTTAAGTCAGTTAACGTTATCATAAAGGCCGACGTACAAGGTTCTGTTGAAGCCCTTTCTGCCTCACTTCAAAAAATCGATGTGGAAGGTGTCAAAGTTACCATTGTTCACTCAGCGGTCGGTGCCATCAACGAATCTGACGTGACTCTTGCCGAAGCTTCAAATGCCTTTATCGTTGGTTTCAACGTACGCCCTACACCACAAGCTCGTCAACAAGCTGAAGCTGACGATGTGGAAATCCGTCTCCACAGCATTATCTACAAGGTTATCGAAGAGATGGAAGAAGCTATGAAAGGGATGCTTGATCCAGAATTCGAAGAAAAAATTATTGGTGAAGCAGTTATTCGTGAAACCTTCAAGGTGTCTAAAGTGGGAACTATCGGTGGATTCATGGTCATCAACGGTAAGGTTACCCGTGACTCTAAAGTTCGTGTTATCCGTGATGGTGTCGTTATCTATGACGGTGAACTTGCAAGCTTGAAACACTACAAAGACGACGTCAAAGAAGTTACAAACGGCCGTGAAGGTGGTTTGATGATCGATGGCTACAATGATATCAAGATGGATGATGTGATTGAGGCCTATGTCATGGAAGAAATCAAGAGATAAGATTTTTTTGCTCCTTTCTTAGGTGGTGAGGGACGCAAGCAAACCGATGGTTTCATTGCTTATTTTTGAGCCTAGGGTCTCAAAAATCCCTTGTGATTGGACTGATAAATCAGTTCCATCACTTTCACCACAGCGAAAGAAGTGGATGATTTCAAATTGAACTTCGTTTCAATTTGAAATGAAAATCAATAAGTTTAAAAATAGCTAGGTCTGCTGGCCTAGCTTTTGGTTCAAAGTAGAGAAAGGAATATCATGGCAAATCATTTCCGTACGGATCGTGTGGGCATGGAAATCAAACGTGAAGTCAATGAGATTTTGCAAAAGAAAGTCCGTGATCCGCGTGTCCAAGGCGTGACCATCACAGATGTTCAGATGCTAGGCGACTTGTCTGTTGCCAAGGTTTACTACACCATTTTGAGTAACCTTGCTTCAGATAATCAAAAAGCCCAAATCGGGCTTGAAAAAGCAACTGGTACCATCAAACGTGAACTTGGTCGCAATTTGAAATTGTACAAAATCCCAGATTTGAACTTCGTCAAAGATGAGTCCATTGAATATGGAAACAAGATTGACGAAATGTTACGTAATCTGGATAAGAACTAAGAAGGAGGGGGAACCCTCTTTTTTGGTGTGTGCCAGTCCTCCTTATGGTATAATAAAATAAATAATATCATTTATAAACGATAATGGAGGTCGTCATGGACAATATCATCGATGTGTCAATTCCTGTTGCAGAAGTGGTGGATAAGCATCCAGAAGTCTTGGAAATCCTAGTGGAGCTTGGATTTAAACCCCTTGCCAATCCCTTGATGCGTAATACTGTTGGTCGTAAAGTATCACTCAAACAGGGTTCTAAGCTTGAAGGAGCTCCTATGGACAAGATTGTCCGCACGTTGGAAGCAAACGGCTACGAAGTGATTGGGTTAGACTAATGGCAGATGAACGGATTCATATCCTACGGGATATTTTGTTAGAACTGCACAATGGCGCCTCTCCTGAGTCGGTTCAGGAGCGTTTTGATGCGACCTTTACAGGTGTTTCAGCTATCGAGATTTCCCTCATGGAGCACGAGCTGATGAACTCAGACTCAGGTGTTACCTTTGAAGATGTCATGGAACTCTGTGATGTCCATGCCAATCTTTTTAAAAATGCTGTTAAGGATGTCGAAGTTGCAGATACCGAGCACCCAGGTCACCCAGTTCGGATTTTCAAAGAAGAAAATCTAGCCCTCCGTGCGGCCTTGATTCGTATTCGGAGATTGTTGGATACCTATGAGTCTATGGAAGATGAAGAAATGCTTGCGGAGATGCGTAAGGGTTTGGTGCGTCAGATGGGACTTGTGGGGCAATTTGACATCCACTATCAGCGTAAGGAAGAGCTCTTTTTCCCCATCATGGAGCGCTATGGTCACGATTCGCCTCCTAAAGTTATGTGGGGAGTGGATGACCAGATTAGGGAACTCTTTCAAACAGCTTTAGCGACAGCCAAGTCACTACCAGAAGTGTCGATTCGCAGTGTAAAAGAAGATTTTGAAGCTTTTGCGACAGAGTTTGAAAGTATGATTTTCAAGGAAGAGTCCATCCTTCTCATGATTCTCCTTGAGTCCTTTACTCAGGATGACTGGCTTCAGATTGCGGAGGAGAGCGATGCCTATGGCTATGCCATCATCCGTCCGTCTGAGAAATGGGTGCCAGAAAGACAGAGTTTTGTTGAGGAAAAGAGTGCAGAGGAGCCCGTACAACTAGATACGACAGAAGGCCAAGTTCAACAAGTTATCGATACGCCAGAAGGACAGTTTACCATTACCTTTACCCCTAAGGAAAAGGAAGCAGTGCTGGACCGTCATAGTCAACAGGCTTTTGGGAATGGCTATCTTTCAGTCGAGCAGGCTAATCTCATCCTCAATCACCTCCCTATGGAGATTACCTTTGTCAATAAAGACGATATTTTCCAGTATTACAATGACAATACGCCGGCTGATGAGATGATTTTCAAACGGACGCCGTCCCAAGTTGGGCGCAATGTTGAACTCTGTCATCCACCTAAGTACTTGGACAAGGTCAAGACCATCATGAAGGGGCTTCGTGAGGGAAGCAAAGACAAGTATGAAATGTGGTTCAAGTCTGAATCGCGAGGCAAGTTTGTCCACATCACCTACGCAGCAGTGCACGATGAAAACGGAGAATTCCAAGGTGTGTTGGAGTATGTTCAGGATATTCAACCCTACCGTGAGATTGATACGGACTATTTCCGTGGATTAGAATAAGGAGAAAAAATGAGTTACGAACAAGAATTTATGAAGGAATTTGAAGCCTGGGTCAATACCCAAATCATGATCAACGACATGGCGCACAAGGAAAGCCAAAAAGTCTACGAAGAAGACCAAGACGAGCGTGCCAAAGATGCCATGATTCGCTACGAAAGTCGCTTGGATGCTTATCAGTTCTTGCTTGGTAAGTTTGAAAACTTCAAAGCAGGCAAGGGATTCCATGATTTGCCAGAAGGCTTGTTTGGTGAGCGAAATTATTAAACGAGAAAGATTCTTGATTTTTTACTAAAATCTTGATAGAATATTTATATTAAATCCTTGTCAGAGCAGGGGTTTTTTATTGAAAGGATTTTATCATGTCAAAGAAACTCAATCGTAAAAAACAATTACGAAATAGCCTCCGTCGCGCAGGTGCCTTTTCAAGTACTGTTACTAAGGTTGTAGAAGAGACAAAAAAAGTCGTGAAACGTGCAGAACAGTCAGCAAGCCAAGCTGGTAAGGCTGTTTCTAAAAAAGTTGAACAAGCAGTAGAAGCTACTAAAGAACAAGCTCAAAAAGTAGCCAATTCTGTAGAAGATTTTGCAGCAAACTTGGGTGGACTTCCACTTGACCGTGCTAAAACCTTCTATGATGAAGGAATCAAGTCTGCTTCAGATTTCAAAAATTGGACTGAAAAAGAACTCCTTGCCTTGAAAGGAATTGGCCCAGCTACCATCAAGAAATTGAAAGAAAACGGCATCAAGTTCAAGTAATATTTCTTGTCCCTTGCATTTCCGAAAAAATATTGCTACAATAGAGCCATTAGAGGTGTTTTGAATCCCACATTTTACAGAAAGTGGCGGAGCTGAGAAGTCCACAAATGTGTCAAAATTGGTTGCTAATGGATGAAAAATTGAAATAAAAGTGTCTTTTTGTTTTAAAGACGAGAGTTGCGGGCAACTGCCCGAATTTGGGTGGTACCGCGGATAAGCATATTCGTCCCTGTCATGTAGATGGCGGGGGCGATTTTTTGTAGAAAGCGAGGAAGAAGAATGTCAAGAACTGAATTACCAGAACGCTTAGAAACCGAACGGCTCGTCTTACGAGTCCGTACAATAGCTGATGCCGAGGATATCCATGCCTACGCCAGTTTGCCAGAAGTCTCCTACCCTGCAGGCTTTCCGCCCGTCAAGATCTTGGAAGATGAGGTTTACTATCTAGAGCATATCCTTCCCGAACGCAATCAAAAGGAGAATCTCCCAGCTGGCTATGGGATTGTCGTCAAAGGAACCGATAAAGTCATTGGTTCTGTTGACTTCAACCACCGTCATGCGGACGATGTGCTAGAAATTGGCTATACCTTGCATCCAGACTATTGGGGTCGAGGTTATGTTCCAGAAGCAGCGCGTGCCTTGATTGACATAGCTTTTAGAGAACTAGGTCTTCACAAGATTGAACTGACTTGTTTTGGTTACAATGTCCAAAGTCAACGAGTCGCAGAGAAACTTGGCTTTACTCTGGAAGCTCGCATCCGAGACCGCAAAGATGCCCAAGGAAAGCGCTTTGATGATTTGAGATATGGATTGCTGAGGAGTGAGTGGGAGGTAATTTGATGCATCTTTTCATCATTGGTGCTCCGGCCTCAGGAAAAATGACGATTGGTCAAGAACTATCTCGACTGACGGATTCTACCCTCTTTTATAACCATCAAGCCATCGATTTTGCACTAGAAATCTATCAGGATTATACAGAGGAGATGTGGGAATTTGTTCGTGGAATTACCTTTTCTTTCCTTGGAGCAAGTGCAAGAAATCAGCGATCAGTAATTTTAACAGACGTAATTGATTTTTCAAATCAGTACCAGCTGCTGTATTTGAAGCAAATTCAGGATTTGTTGGATGACTATCATCAAGAGATTCTGTTTGTTGAGTTGGAAACAAGTCTTGAGGAGCGTTTACGTCGAAATCAAACGGAGAATCGATTAAAGTACAAACCCTTAAAACGACATATTGAGGTATCTGAAAGAGAAATTTTAGAGACCGCTGAAACACTTCAATTAAATTCCCAACATCAACCGAATGAGTTGCACCACTACCTTAAAATAAATAATACGAGTTTGACTGCAAAAGAAGCTGCTAAGCAAATTCAAAATAAAATGAACAAAATAGAGAAAGGACAAACACATGTCTAAAGAACTTTCACCTAAATACAATCCAGCCGAGGTTGAGGCTGGTCGTTACCAAAAATGGCTTGACGCTGATGTTTTCAAGCCTTCAGGAGACCAAAAGGCTAAGCCTTATTCAATCGTCATTCCGCCACCAAACGTAACTGGGAAACTTCACCTTGGTCACGCTTGGGATACGACTCTTCAGGATATCATTATCCGTCAAAAACGCATGCAAGGTTTTGATACGCTCTGGCTTCCTGGTATGGACCATGCGGGGATTGCGACTCAGGCTAAGGTTGAGGAGCGCTTGCGTGGTGAGGGCATTAGCCGTTATGACCTCGGTCGTGAAAAATTCCTCGATAAGGTCTGGGAATGGAAAGACGAGTATGCCACTACCATCAAGGAACAATGGGGCAAGATGGGGCTCTCTGTAGACTACTCTCGCGAGCGTTTCACTCTTGACGAAGGCTTGTCGAAAGCCGTTCGTAAGGTCTTTGTGGACCTTTACAAGAAAGGTTGGATCTACCGTGGTGAGTTTATCATCAACTGGGACCCAGCAGCTCGCACAGCTCTTTCTGATATCGAGGTTATCCACAAGGACGTTGAAGGTGCCTTCTACCATATGAACTATATGCTAGAAGACGGCTCACGCGCCCTTGAAGTTGCGACAACTCGTCCTGAGACCATGTTTGGAGACGTTGCGGTTGCGGTCAATCCAGAAGACCCACGCTACAAGGACTTGATTGGTAAAAATGTCATCCTCCCAATCGCTAATAAACTCATCCCAATTGTTGGGGATGAGCACGCAGACCCTGAATTTGGTACGGGTGTTGTAAAAATCACGCCTGCCCATGATCCAAACGACTTCTTGGTGGGTCAACGTCACAACTTGCCACAAGTCAACGTTATGAACGATGACGGAACCATGAATGACTTGGCCTTTGAATTTGCAGGCATGGACCGTTTTGAAGCTCGTAAGGCAGTCGTTGCTAAGTTGGAAGAAATCGGTGCCCTCGTTAAAATCGAAAAACGTATTCACAGTGTTGGTCACTCAGAGCGTACAGGTGTTGTGGTGGAGCCACGCTTGTCTACGCAATGGTTCGTTAAGATGGATCAATTAGCTAAGAACGCCATTGCCAACCAAGACACAGAGGACAAGGTCGAATTCTACCCGCCACGTTTCAACGATACCTTCCTCCAATGGATGGAAAATGTTCACGACTGGGTAATCTCTCGTCAGCTCTGGTGGGGTCACCAAATCCCTGCTTGGTACAATGCTGAGGGTGAGATGTATGTCGGCGAAGAGGCTCCAGAAGGTGACGGATGGACTCAGGATGAAGACGTCTTGGATACTTGGTTCAGTTCTGCCCTTTGGCCGTTCTCAACTATGGGCTGGCCTGATGTCGACTCAGAAGACTTCAAACGTTATTATCCAACATCAACTTTGGTGACTGGTTATGATATTATCCCGTTCTGGGTATCTCGAATGATTTTCCAAGGTTTGGAATTTACTGGCAAATCGCCATTCAAAAATGCATTGATTCATGGTCTGATTCGTGACGAGGAAGGCCGTAAGATGTCTAAATCACTGGGCAATGGGATTGATCCGATGGATGTTATTGATAAGTACGGAACAGATAGCCTGCGTTGGTTCCTTTCAAACGGTTCTGCACCAGGGCAAGACGTGCGCTTCTCTTACGAGAAAATGGATGCTTCATGGAACTTCATTAACAAAATCTGGAACATCTCTCGCTACATCCTCATGAACAATGAAGGCTTGACCCTTGAGCAAGCAACTGCCAATGTGGAAAAAGTTGCCAACAAGGAAGCTGGAAATGTTACAGACCGCTGGATTCTCCACAACCTCAACGAGACGATCGGAAAAGTCACTGAAAACTTTGATAAATTTGAGTTTGGTGTGGCTGGCCACATCCTCTACAACTTCATCTGGGATGAGTTTGCGGACTGGTACGTTGAGTTGACCAAGGAAGTCCTTTATAGCGATAACGAAGAAGAGAAAGTTATCACACGTTCTGTTCTCCTTTACACTTTGGACAAGATCCTTCGTCTCCTCCACCCAATCATGCCATTCGTGACAGAGGAAATCTTTGGACAAATCTCAGAAGGCTCTATCGTTACAGCTGCATACCCAACTGTCAACCCAGCCTTTGAAGACCTTGCTGCTCACACAGGTGTAGAAAGCCTCAAAGACTTGATCCGTGCCGTTCGGAATGCGCGTGTGGAAGTAAACGTTGCACCAAGCAAGCCTATCACAATTCTTGTTAAGACAAGCGATAGCGACTTGGAAGCCTTCTTTAACAGCAATGTCAACTACATCAAACGCTTCACAAATCCTGAACACTTGGAAATCGCATCAACCATCCCTGCACCTGAACTCGCTATGTCAAGCGTCATCACAGGAGCAGAAATCTACTTGCCACTGGCAGACCTCCTCAATGTCGAAGAAGAACTGGCTCGTCTCGACAAGGAACTGGCTAAATGGCAAAAAGAACTGGACATGGTCGGCAAGAAGCTCTCTAACGAACGCTTCGTAGCCAACGCCAAACCAGAAGTCGTCCAAAAAGAACGCGACAAACAAGCCGACTACCAAGCTAAATACGACGCGACAGTCGCACGTATTGATGAGATGAAGAAGTTGGTGAAATAAACTATAAACCTCGGCAATTTGCTGGGGTTTTTGGTATAATGGAAGCTGAGAATATTTTTTGAAAAAGGGTAAGAAATGATAGAAGTTGTAGATTTATTTTCTGGTGCTGGAGGATTGACTTTTGGCTTTCAGAAGACAATTAAAAATAATAAATTTGTTTCCAGAAATGACTTTAACATTAGATTTGCAAATGAATTCAATCATGATGCAGCAGAAGCTTTCAGACAAAATTATCCTAGAGTTACTATGATTGAGGAAGACATTGCTAATATAGATGAACAATTTTTAAAATCCAAAGGAATCAGTTCAAAAAGAGTTGATATAGTTATTGGTGGTCCACCTTGTCAGTCCTTTAGTACAGTTGGCAAGAGACAGTATGATAAGAGAGCAAAAATGTATCGTGAATATAGAAGGATACTTTCATTTATCCAACCTAAAATGTTTGTTTTTGAAAATGTTTATGGTTTGCTAACCATGAAAAACGAGCAAAATGGACCAATTATTCGAAATGTAAAAGAAAGTTTTAAAGATTTATCTAGCTTTGGAGATGTTCATGGATATAGCGTTTATACAGAATTACTTAATGCTAAGGATTACGGTGTTCCACAAAATAGAGAACGCGTCTTTTTGATTGGTGTAAGAAATGATTTAAATATTGAGTTTGAATGGAGCTTTCCAGAAAAGTGTACTTCTGAAAATCCCTTCAATTTAAGAGATGCTATTGGAGATTTACCTAGTTTAGGAAATAATGACAGAGCAGACCAATATGTGGAAGATCCGCAAACAGATTATCAAATTTTAATGAGAGGTAATCAAGATCAATTATTTAATCATGTAAGTCGTAATCATGGACAAAGATTGCAGAAAATTATGGCTGCACTTAAGGAAGGACAAGGTAAGAATGATATAAATAGAATGGTAGAAGATGGATTGTTAGATAGAGCACTTTATTTAACCTCAGGATATCGTAATACATACGGTAGATTGTGGTGGGATAGACCTTCAACGACCATAACAAATAATTTATCAACTCCATCCTCCTTACGGTGCATTCATCCTAGTCAAAATAGAGCTTTGACTGCAAGGGAAGGTGCAAGAATACAGTCTTTTCCAGATAATTATAAGTTTGTCGGAGGTCTACAAGCAATTAATACCCAGATTGGTAATGCTGTTCCTCCAATTTTAAGTATTCATTTAGCTAATAGAATAAAAGATTTCTTTGAAGAAAATAATTTGTAAAAAGGAATTAATATGTTAGAAAAAAATACAATACAGTTCAATTTTTCATACTATGCTTTAAATTTACTTGGTAAACAAATGTATACTAATAGATGGAGTGCTATTTCTGAACTTGTAGCAAATGGATTAGATGCTGGTGCAACAAATGTAAAGTTATATATTAATTCTATTAATAAGAAAAAATCTATTTTGGAGATAATAGATAATGGAAGTGGCATGTCTTATAATGACTTGGCTACAAAATATGCATTAATAGGCAGGAATAAGCGTTTGTCTGAAAATGAATTGTCAGATAAAATTAAAGGACGCAAGGGGATAGGTAAACTAGCTACGTTGTTTCTCTCTAAAAAGTACTATATTGTTTCAAAAAAAGCTGGTGTAACAACTGCATGGATGTTAGATTCAACTGATAAAAATGATAATGATATTCCAGAACTAATAAGAGTAGATGCTTCAGAAGTTGGGATTGAAAATAGAGAGTTATGGGAACAATATGATACAGGAACTCTTGTTAAATTAGTCGATGTAAATATGTCAGGATTTGCTGAGACAAAATTCGAATCTTTAAAACTTCGCTTGGCCGATTACTATCTTTTAGATAATATTAATGCAAGTATAGAAGTAGCCTATATTACTGATTCTCGAAAAAGAGCAACATTTGAAAAAGTAGAGAAAAAAATAGCGTTCAAAAACTTTTTTGCCTTTTTTGAAAATGATTTAGAAAATAATTTATCCCATAAGTTATCGAAAAGTGTATTAATTCCAAATAGTAAATATGAAGATTTTAGGACAAAACGAAGGGATGTTGTCAAATTTTCAAAAGAAGATTTTAAAAATATAGAAGGTAGAGAAAGGTTCATAACTACTTCTGGAAAATCTAAGTTTTTTCCTTATGAATTAAAAGGTTGGATTGGTATTCATTCGACAATAAATACAAATGAGGCTAAGCAAAATGATCCAAATTTTGTAAAAAATGATGTTCATAAACCTAACAGGTTGAAATTATATGTCCGTGATAAGTTAGCAGTGGAAAATTTTCTTGAGTATTTAGATAATAGTCAAGCAATGAGAGTTTATTTAGAAGGAGAAATATCCTTCGATATCTTGGATAATGATGAACTTGAAGATATTTCAACATCCTCTCGTGAAGGATTTTCAAGAGAAGATGAGCGAGTTAAGCTACTAATTAATATTTTGAAACCAATTATTAGTAAGTTGATTAGTGAAAGAAATAAAATTGCTACGCAAATTAGTGCTGAAGATCGCATGGAAGATGAACGAAGGCTCGAAAAAGAGAGGGAAGAACGAAGAAAAGAAAGACAGGCTCGGAGACAAGAAGAAAGAGAAAAAAGAATAGCTGAACAAAAGGCTGAGATACTGGAACAAAAAAATGAACACTTGATAGAAGCAAATGCTCAATTAGAAACACAAAATACTATTCAAAAAGTAATGCTACAAGAAAAAGATCCAGAAAAACAGGAATTATTTGTTCATGAATTAAATACAATCAGCGATAACTTGGTTTATACCATTAGTGATCTGGCTGAAGATTTTCGAAAAACTAAAGAATATGATAGGGTCAGTGAATATATTATTGATTTCAAAAGAAGTGCGGATCGTCTTAGTACTATAAAAAGACAGTTTTTGAAATTAGGTACATATGATCTAATAGGAAAGCAACTAATTGATATTAAGTCATATTTAAAGAGCTATCTTAAGGTTAGCCCGCATAGAAAAAGGATTATTGATGAGATAAGTCCTGGAGAATTTGGAAGAGAAATAGATGTTTTTGAGTTTGCAATTTTAGTAGACAATTTAATTTCAAATGCTATTGATAACAATGCAACTTTTATAAATTTTTCTTTTTTAGATAATGAAAATAAATTAATTATTAGCTCAGACACAGCACCAATAAAGGTAGAACCTATTGAAAATATATTTGACCTAGGAGTCAGTTCAAAAAATTTTGGGACAGGTGTCGGATTATACTTGGTTAAAGAAATTTGTGACGAGTATAATTGGAAAATAGATGTATCTCAAGACACAACAAATGTAAATTTTGAAATAAAAATGGAGTAACTAAAATTGAGAAATGAAGTGAGAGTGATTTGGTTAGAAGACTCTATAAGAGGTGCAAATAAGAGGCCTCATGAGAGTAGATTTAAAGCAGTAAAAGAACACATAGAATCTAAGGGATATCAACCTAATATCAAAGTTGTTACTAATATTAGTGAAGCAAAAAGCTTATTGACGATAAGAGGTGGAGAAGAACGATATGACTTTTTTATTTCTGACTTTGATTTAGGGGGAGGAACAGATGCTGAAAAGGGATTAGACTATTTAGTTGAAGTGAGAAAATCAAAAAATTATAAGCGTTTTTTTGTATTATATTCTCGAAATGAGTATTCTACGATCTCTCAAAAAGTTGTTGAAAAATTACAAGATGAGGAGAATATTAATCTATTTACTAATTTTTCATTTATATCTGTTGCGACAGATGATAAGTACAC